>CAYVYH010000016.1:0-25322 GCA_964455155.1 uncultured Cytophagales bacterium
GTAGGTCACTTTTGTGATAGAGGTCTGGCTTTTCTCAGTGGGTTCGACGACGACGGCGACGCTGAGTTTGGAATATCGTGCCTTCGCCGGTTTGGCAGTCGGCATTACCGACCATCGGCCCTATTGCACTCGTTTGGAGCTGAGGAATGGCGTCGGTACTTCGGGGAGGTAGGCGTAGAACCCTCTTTCCCCTCGGATATAGCCGGTATCTTGAACAGCACGTGCCCGTTCTGGCCAGATAGGGTAGTCAAGGAAACGCACCTGTTGGTCTTGATACCTGCTACAGTGCATGGCAAGCCCTACAACTTAAACCTGCTTGGGGAGCTTGTCCGGCGCCCCCAAGGTGGAGGCTACTCCACCAAGTATCGTGTCTATGATAATGATGTCCGCGAACAATTCGGTGCTCAGTCTCCTGGACGTTCCTATTGGGTGTTGATGACGCGGGAGGTGCTTGAGGGCAGTAGGATGGAGACGTATGAAAATCAGCAGTCCTTGGTGGCCGAGCATGCAGAGCGTACCCAGCTTTCCTATAAGCTACCAGGTGCTTTAGAGGCAGCGACAGCTATTTTGTCGCACCACGTGCGTAGTGGAGAGCGTCTTTACTCAGACAGTCCTTATACTTACACGCGGTGCCGGGAGCTGGAGGATGGCGAATATCCTATTGTTGTTGGGAGTTTTTCCTCCGTGGGGCTCTTCGTCTCCGCCGGCTATGGCTCCTACTTCAACTACGTCGGCGTGGCCGGTCTCCGGAAGTTCTAGCACTCGGCACTTAGCAACTTGGATACTTGACCCCGCGCGGGGAGTCCTTGGTTCCGTCTGCGGGGCCTCCGCTTCGCGCGGAAGCGGTTTTAGTGTGGTCTTACCACCGCGTCCTCGGCACTGAGGGGGGCTGTGCGGCGGTACTCAGGGGATATTCCACTCACTTCAATTTATTGACGATGTGCGCTTCTTGATCCAATTGCTTGACAGTAGCAGCTATTGTATGTAGTCTCTACATTACAGGGCTGCAGATCAGACCTACGCGTAATAACTGAGGAGGAGCCTGTGCTCAAGTAGGAGCGCCTAACGCTAGTCGATCGTGTGCAAAATGCAGGCGAGACCCTGTCTTCAGGTGCGCTCGCGATTGTTGCTTCACGCGCTGAGGCCCGTGTCAGCGAGATGTCGGGCGATGTGTCTCCATCCGAGTTGGTAGCCGCAGCAGTGCCCGCATATCCTCGGCTTTTTATGGGACCTTTTACCGCCTTTTTTGGGGAGCGTGTGCTGTTGCGTCAACGGCAAGTCAGTGGCAGGTAGTACTGCAAGGTGGTGCGGGTGCTGTGACACATCGCTGGCCAGTCGTGTTGCCCAACCTACCTTGACTTGCCTACCAGTTCCCATACGACGATGCCTATACTCACCGAGACGTTGAGTGAGTGTTTAACGCCATGTTGGGGTATCTCTACGCACACATCACAGGCAGACAATACTGCTTCCTGAATACCAAACACTTCGTGACCAAATATGACCGCATATTTTTGTGTTGTTGCCTGGTTAAACACGTGCAGTGCCCTACTAGTATCTGTCTGCTCTACGGCAATGATTAGATAGCCTGCTGTTTTCAGGTGCTTGACGACGGTGAGTGTGTCCTGTTCTTGCTCCCAAGCAACATGTTCTTCAGCTCCCAAAGCTGTTTTATGAATTTCTCGATGTGGTGGTGCGGCCGTAATGCCACACAAGTAGAGCTTCTCTATCAAGAAAGCATCGGCAATGCGAAAAGCCGCACCTACGTTGTGCATACTCCGTACATTGTCCAGTACTATCACCAAAGGGGTCTTTTTTTTAACTCGGAAAGTTTCGGGCGATAAGCGTGGCAGCTCATAAATTTTCAGTTTTTTCATACTATTCTATTTTCTTTCTTTCATACTATTCTATAGTGAAGTTGTTAGTGAGGGAACCAATTTATTTGTCTCAATAGTGCGCTGCAACGTACCTTCACGGCCTGCAGAAACGTGAAAAGGTGGGAGTATTGCCTTTGTTATGATAGTACACTGTCTTCATGAAGTATCGGTTCCCAGTGAGTACACAGTCAGACGCTTCAGTTAGGAGCGAAGAGACCCCTTTAATGAAACAGTACAACCAGGTCAAGGCCCAATATCCTGGTTCTCTACTGCTTTTTAGAGTAGGCGATTTTTATGAGACTTTTGGTGAGGATGCCATCAAGACCAGCAAAATTTTGGATATCGTCCTAACCAAGCGCTCAAACGGTGGTGCATCAGCAGTTGAGCTAGCGGGTTTCCCCCATCATTCCTTAGACACCCATCTCCCAAAACTCATCAAAGCAGGTCATCGTGTGGCCATCTGTGATCAGCTTGAAGACCCCAAGTTAGCCAAAGGTATCGTCAAGCGGGGAGTAACCGAATTAGTCACGCCCGGTCTTGCTTTTAACGATCAGGTTCTAGACCAGAGGTATAACAATTATTTGGCGTCTCTGTATTGCGATAAAGACGAGTTGGGCATCGCCTTTTTGGATGTGTCTACAGGTGAGTTTCTAGTGGCTCAGGGGACCATGTCTTATGTGGATAAGCTTGTTCAGAGTTTCAAGCCCTCAGAGATCATTTCGAGCAAAAAACAGCAAAAGGCTTTTCAGACATTTTTTAAGGACCAGTGCAGCAGCCATTTCCTGGAGGAGTGGGTCTATCAATTCGATTATGCCTATGAACTACTTAACGGACACTTCGGCACTGCTTCGCTCAAAGGCTTTGGCATAGAGCAGTTTCCTCTCGGCATCATTGCCGCAGGCGCTGTGTTGCGGTATTTGGAGGAAACAGAACACAAGCAAATAAAGCATATTACCTCTATTGCTAGGCTTGAGGAAGATAAGTATGTGTGGCTAGATAGGTTTACCATTAGAAATTTAGAGTTACTTGAGCCTCAACAAGAAGAAGGAGTTTCTTTAATCCATGTACTTGACAAGACAGTGACACCCATGGGTGCGCGCCTAATGAAAAAATGGGTGGTATTACCTCTCAAGGATATCCATGTGATTCGGAGGAGGCTTGATACTGTGGAAGTACTGGTGAAAAATCCTACAATAGGGCAGAATATTCTTCAAGCACTCAAGCAGGTTGGTGACTTGGAACGTCTTATTTCTAAAGTCTCTGTGGGCAGAGCCAATCCTAGAGAGCTGTTGGCTTTGAAAAAAGCCTTGCAACAAATAGCACCGATCCAGCGCCAACTCCAGTCAAGTGCTCATGAACTGCTTCTTAAATTGAGCGAGCAACTGCACCGATGTGATTACTTGCTAGAAAAAATAGAGAAGACACTTCAAGAAAACCCTCCTCTACTTACCAATCAAGGTGGCTTGATTAGGGAAGGCTTCCACAGCGAGCTCGACGCGTTAAAGCAAATTGCCCACACGGGCAAAGACTACCTCGTCGAAATACAGCAAAAAGAAAGCAAGAAAACCGGCATTGCTTCTTTAAAGGTCGCCTACAATAAAATCTTCGGCTATTACCTAGAAGTAACTCACACCCATAAGACCAAGGTGCCTGCCAACTGGATTCGTAAACAGACCTTGGTGAATGCTGAGCGTTATGTTACTGAAGAGTTAAAACACCATGAAGAAAAGATTGCCCATGCAGAGGAAAGGCTAACGATACTAGAGCAGAAACTCTACCAGGAGTTGGTCAGCAATGCTGCAGATTTTGTGCCCCAGATCCAGCAAAATGCGCGCGTGCTCGCACAGCTGGACTGCTACCTCTCCTTTGCCCAGGAGGCCAGAAAACGCCATTACACCAAACCTGTTGTCAATGACGACAAGGTGATTGAGATACAAGCAGGCCGGCACCCTGTTATTGAGCAGCAATTACCTCTGGATGAGCGCTATGTTCCTAATGACATTTACCTAGACAATACCACACAGCAAGTTATCATCATTACGGGTCCGAACATGGCCGGCAAGTCTGCTTTGCTCCGGCAAGTGGCCTTGATCGTACTCATGACTCAAATAGGTGCTTTTGTGCCTGCTGATAGTGCTTCTATTGGCCTGGTTGATAAAGTTTTTACACGTGTAGGTGCTTCTGATAACCTTGCTCGGGGTGAGTCCACTTTTATGACAGAAATGACCGAGACAGCCAGCATCATGCACAACCTGAGCGACCGTAGTTTGGTGCTCTTGGATGAGATTGGTCGTGGTACCAGCACTTATGATGGCATATCCATCGCCTGGTCTATTGTAGAATACCTACATAATCATACTAAGTGCCGTGCCAAGACACTGTTTGCTACGCATTACCATGAGCTTAACCAGCTGGCCGATGGACTAGAGAGAGTCAAGAATTTTCATGTAGTTGTTAAGGAAGTCAACAAAAAAGTACTTTTTTTGCGTCAGCTTAGAGCGGGTGGGAGTGCACACAGTTTCGGCATTCATGTGGCCCAGATGGCAGGTATGCCTGCGCAAGTGGTCCATCGTGCTCATACACTTATGCACCACTTAGAGCAGGAAAAGTCTCAGCAACGACTCCAGGAGAAGATCCAGAACATCCCTGCCAACAATTATCAATTATCTCTCTTTGAAGCTGACCCCGCTGTTGCCCAAATCAAGGCACTTCTCAAAGATCTCGATATCAATGTTATCTCGCCGATGGAAGCCTTGCTTAAACTCAGCGAGTTGAAAGTTCTGTTTGATAAGAATCTATGAGGCGCTTTTTAGCAGTTTAAGTCTCCACCCCCCCCAATGTTGACTCTCTTTTACCACGTGTTACAAATCACTGAGATTTTTGGAGATGCTTGAAAATATTGCCAAATTGCCGTCGGTCTGCTTTTTGAGGTCTGCACATTGTGGCCGATCAAAGCGAGAATAGCTCAGTTGGTAGAGCACGACCTTGCCAAGGTCGGGGTCGCGGGTTCAAGTCCCGTTTCTCGCTCCACAGGATGCGTGTTTATTGTAGGTATGCCGGATCTGTGAGTTGCTCGATGGTCTAGTATGCGACAGCTGTGGTCCATGTTAGGGAGGCGATAGTCACAGAGACGTAAATCAACGCATGGATCCGCCAGGGTGGTGGAATCGGTAGACACGCAAGACTTAAAATCTTGTGGGCACATGTCCGTGCGGGTTCAAGTCCCGCCCCTGGTACACGCTTTATCGCGATGTTGAGTAGGCGGGTTACTTGTTGTGTGCTTTGAGGAAACCCAGTTCTGCGTGGTTTAAATTTTCAGCTGTAATCATTACACAGTATGGCTACGACACACAAGGTATCAGATGCCAACAATGCTATTAGCCGTAATTGTTGTGCTCTCAGAGCTAGTCAATGTATTGGGGTAGCGCTACTGCTAGCCTTTTTGCTCCCAGTTCCCCTCACTTTTGCAGTACCTCGGCAGTCTCTTCTCAGAAAAAACACGAGAGCCAGTGTCGAACTAGGTTTTGGCGTACCGTATGCCCGGATCTTCAAGGGGATAGTAAGAAATTTTGGGTATGAAGTTAACGTAAGCTCCAACGGTCGTGTCGGTGTGGTGTGGGGCTATGGTCTTACAATCGGCCCTGGCTTTGGGTTAGGACCGGAGGTGGGATTGTCTTATGGCATGATTCAGAAGACCGAATTACCCGACTTCGACAGTGCCGTAGAAGAGCGATATTTACAGATTCCTGTTGGTATGAGGATTTACTTGCCCACGCAATGGGGAATTATCCGAGAGAGCATAGGGCTGGGCTATGAGCTCGATATCCTGCTCTCTTCCTGGCTTAGGCAGTCTGGAAATGAGGCCTCACCTAGTGTCATCCAGATGGGTGACAAGCCTTTAAAAGACGTTATGCCAGGCCTTCGGAGGATGTCAGGTAGTATCCTTATTGATTCGACTATAGACTTACCAAAAGGGTTTTATGTCATGGTGAGAATCAAACTTCCGGTGGCGGATTTCATATATTTTCTAAAAGAACAGCCCTCTAGTGATCTCTCAAAAGTGCACTTAGCCAGGATCCTTAGTACGTCGCTTCTAGAGTTTGGTGCAGGAGTCAATATCGCAAAGTGGTTCTAGCATTTCACCTGGTCAGTGTGCCGGGCAGCTTTTCAACGCACCTGTGCCTTGGCTGCTTGTACAAAGCTTATGAAGAGTGGGTGTGGCTTCATTGGTGTGCTTTTAAACTCAGGGTGAAATTGTGTGCCTATAAACCAAGGGTGACCCACTAACTCTACGATCTCTGTGAGTCTAGTTTCGGGGTGAACACCTGTGACTACCATGCCGGCATTTTCAAAATCTTGTAGATACCTCGCGTTGAATTCATAACGGTGGCGATGTCTTTCTGAGATGAGTGTGGCCCCATAAATTTCAGCTGCTTTGCTGTCCGGTTTAAGCTGGCAACTTTGTTCTCCTAAGCGCATACTGCCCCCTTTCTGTGACACGTCCAGTTGCGTATCTGTCAAGGTGATGACAGGATAGGGTGTTTGTGGGTGTTGCTCTGTAGAGGCAGCCTCTTCCCACCCCAGTACGTTCCTGGCAAACTCTATGACGGCACATTGCATACCTAAACAGATCCCGAAGAGCGGTAGTTGGTTCTCTCTGGCATATCGTATCGCCCTAATTTTTTCTTCTATACCCCTTGTCCCAAAGCCAGGTGCAATTAAAATGGCCTGCAAGGGTGCCAGTGTCTGTGTTATATTGTCTTCGTGTAATACTTCAAAAGGGATCAGTTGTAAGTCAATCTGACAATCGTGGCATACACCTGCATGAGTCAAGGCTTCTTGTATCGATTTATAAGCATCGGGCACGGTAGTGTACTTACCTATTAGACCGATGCGTAGCGTTTTTTGAGAATGCTTGAGTCTGTTCAGAAAAACTTTCCAAGATGCTAAATCGGGTGCTGGAGCAAGCGGCAGATGTAGTTGTGTAAGAACCTGTTCATCTAATTTTTCCTGGCGCATGAGCAGAGGCACTTCATAGATCGTGGAGACGTCTATAGCCTCAATCACGGCGTTCAGGGTTATGTTACAAAATAGGGATAGTTTTTTTCGGACGCTTGGGGGTAGGGGATTTTCAGTGCGGCAGATCAGTATGTTGGGCTGTATGCCTGCTGCTTGTAGTTGTTTGACGGAATGTTGTGTGGGTTTAGTCTTGAGTTCTTGTGCTGCTCGGAGGTAAGGAATGAGTGTTAGGTGAATAGACAGGAAATCAGCTGGTGCAAGGTGCCAGCGTGCTTGTCTGATAGCCTCGATAAAAGGAAGCGACTCGATGTCGCCCACACTGCCTCCAATCTCTGTGATCACAAAATCGTATTGGCCCGTTTCGCCTAGTGCAAAAATGGTACGTTTGATCTCATCAGTAATGTGTGGTATCACTTGTACTGTTTTGCCCAAGTAATCTCCCCTGCGCTCTCGTGTGATGATTGTATGATAGATTTTTCCTGTCGTCACATTATTGGCTTGAGAGGTCGTTATGCCTAGAAAGCGCTCATAGTGCCCCAAGTCTAAATCTGTTTCGGCGCCGTCTTCCGTCACATAGCATTCGCCGTGTTCGTAGGGACACATGGTGCCAGCGTCTACGTTGATGTAGGGATCCAGCTTCTGGATCGTGATACGATAATTTCGTGCTTGGAGGAGCTTACCTAGGGAAGCCGCGATGATGCCTTTGCCCAAAGAGGAAGTAACTCCCCCTGTAATGAAAATGTACTTTACGGCAGCCATATGCGTTGTGCAGGTAGGTGGTTAGGCAATATATTTCTTGTAGACAAATTTAGGCGCTTTCTTTGGACCTATGCGACTTTTGACCAATCTTCCGCAGTAACCCCTGACTACAACTTGCTCATGATAAGAAGAGTGAGGAAATTTGTACCTCTCCCAAGCATCAATGCTGCAGGATAAAGTGCTCCGTGAACTATAGCTATCTAATTGATCAACATCCTGTTTTTAAGCACATTCGGGCTGTTGCTGACCAGCTTAGGCTAGAGACGTATGTAGTGGGCGGTTTCGTTCGTGACTCGCTCTTGGAAAGGCCATCTAAAGATATTGACATCGTGTGTGTAGGCAGTGGGATCGGATTGGCTCAGGCTGTGGCAGAAGCATTAGGCAGGGCGGAACATTTGGTAGTGTTTAAAAATTTTGGGACTGCCATGGTTCGGTGGCAAGACTGGGAGTTAGAGTTTGTAGGTGCCAGAAAGGAATCTTATCGAAAAGACTCCCGCAAGCCTTCTGTGGAGCAGGGTACCCTGCAAGATGATCAGCACCGACGTGACTTTACGATCAATGCCCTGGCAATCTGCCTAAATAAAAATCGCTGGGGAGAGTTGGTGGATCCGTTTGGGGGGATGGAGGATTTGAAGCATCGAGTCATTGAAACACCTTTGGCGCCAGCCCAGACTTTTTCAGATGATCCACTGCGCATGATGCGGGCTGTGCGGTTTGCTGTGCAGCTAGCCATGGACATTACCCCTGATACACTTGCAGCCATTCGAGAGCACGCCGCAAGAATCAATGTTGTTTCTCAAGAGCGCATCATAGTTGAGTTGAACAAGATCATTGCTTCACCCATGCCTTCCCGAGGTCTCAATCTCTTACACCAGGCGGGGCTATTGTCCATCATTTTTCCTGATTTGGTAACTTTACAGGGTGTGGAAACCATCCAAGGCCAGTCACACAAGGATAATTTTGACCACACGCTGCAGGTCTTAGATAATGTGGCAGCCACTTCTAATAACCTTTGGTTGCGATGGGCAGCACTTTTGCATGACATCGCCAAGCCCCAGACCAAGCGGTTTGATCCAGTAGTAGGGTTTACTTTTCATGGTCATGAGGAGCAGGGTTCGAGGATGGTACCCAGGATCTTTAGAAAGATGAAACTGCCCATGAAAGACAATATGGCGTATGTGCAAAAGCTAGTGCGGTTACATCTACGTCCTATTGCTTTGGCGCAAGAAGAAGTAACAGACGCTGCGGTGAGACGCTTGATCTATGAAGCAGGGGATGACCTAGAAGATTTGATGTCACTTTGTCGTGCAGACGTCACGTCCAAAAATGATGTAAAAGTCAGGCATTACCTCAAAAATTTTGATAAAGTTGAAGAGAAGATGCGATGGGTGGAAGAAAAAGATGCACTGAGAAACTTCCAGCCTGTCATTACGGGAGACGTCATTATGCAGACCTTTGGTATCAAACCTTCCAGAATGATAGGAGAGCTAAAGAGAGCCGTCAAGGAAGCAATTTTGGAAGGGGAGATAAAGAATGAGTATGAGGAAGTTTATCGCTATCTATTAGCGCTTGGCAAGGCACGTGGGCTCCAGGCTGTTGCAACGGCTCAATAATCAAGTGTTTATCGACAAATCGACAGCCATGCACACCCCTGTCATGCTACAAGAAAGCCTAGAGGCATTAGCCATCAATCCCAGGGGTACGTATGTAGATCTCACTTTTGGTAGAGGTGGACATGCCAAAGCAGTACTTAGTCGGTTAAAGGGAGGGAGACTGTTTGCTTTTGACCAAGATCAGGCGGCAGTAGAGGTGGCAGCGCAACTGCCTAGTAGTTGCTTCACATTCGTCAAGGCCAATGCCAGGTTTATGCGGCAATTCTTAGCCTTTCATGGCGTGCATCAAGTAGACGGTGTTTTGGCTGATCTGGGCGTGTCTTCTCACCAAATTGATATCGCTGAGCGGGGATTCTCTACTCGTTGGAAAGGTGCACTCGATATGCGTATGGACCAATCAAGCAGCTTGACAGCGCAAGAAATCGTTAACAGCTATTCTGTATCTCAGCTGCAACAACTCTTGCAAAACTATGGCGAGGTGCGCAATGCCCGCACGCTCGCGCAAGCCATCGTAACCCATAGGGCCACTAAGCCTATACATACGACAGAAGATCTACGTATGCTCTTGCAGCGGTGGGCACCCCGGGGCCGGGAAAACAAGTATTACGCACAAGTATTCCAATCTTTTCGCATTGAAGTCAACGATGAGTTAGGTGCCCTCAAAGAATTGTTGCAGCAAAGTGCATCTCTTTTGCGCCCTCGCGGGAGGATGGTGGTATTGTCCTATCATTCTTTGGAAGATAGGTTGGTCAAGCACTTTCTCAATACGGGCAACTTTGACGGGAAGCTGGATAAGGATGTCTATGGTAACGTGCTACGGCCTTTCAGGCCTATGTATAAAAAACCGATGAGGCCCTCTGACAAGGAAATTCAAGTTAATAACAGAGCGAGGAGTGCCCGACTTAGAGTAGGAGAACGGATCGACAGTATTGCCTCAGCGGCGCTGCAGGTAACAAACAGACTGACCATCTGAGCAAGAAAAGTTTGGTAACTTCAGTGCGTCGGCAACATATTCCATGGTATCGTTTATGGGTAAGAACACCTACAAATCAGAGAAAAAGCGGGGCGTATTCGATTATTTGGAGCACACAATAAATTTAGAGGAGAATTCTTTCTACGGCTTGCAAGGGCGTTATGTGCCTCGGCTGTTGTTCCTTCTCTTTATGGGCATCTTTTACGTGGGTAATACGCATCATTATGAGAAAACGGCGCGCACAGTCAGTCAATTAGAACGAGAGGTTGATGCCCTCAGGGTAGACTACACGACCTTACAGGCCGACTATGCGTTTGATCGCAAACAATCAGAAGTAGCTAGAAGAGTGGCCAAAAAGGGTCTTTATGAAACACCCTATCCACCTCTCAAAATAAAATCGAAATAGTGTGGCCTTCAAGCAAACTATTCTTCTGAGAACAAGGATCGCTTTTCTGGCAGTCTTCCTGTTTGCTACTACCATCGTTGCAAAGCTGGTGTACATACAATCTTTTCAAGGCAACCGATGGAAAAAGGAAGCAGAGGTCGCAGGTTTGGCCTACAGGCCGATTAAGGCTACTAGAGGAAATATTTATGCAGATGACGGCAACCTCTTGGCAACCTCCTTACCGTTTTACCGCGTTGCTTTGGACCCTTGTATGGTAGATGAAACCACATTTCAGGAGCAGATGGTAGCAGTAAGTCAGCTTTTGGCCGATTTCTATCAAGACAAAAGTGCTGAGGCGTATCAGCATCTCGTTCAAAGTGCTCGTCAAGCCAGGTGCAGGTACTTGATCCTTAACCCAAGAAGAATCGATCACCAGGCGAAGAAAGCAATGAGTCAGTGGCCCATCTTTTGCAAAGGGCGTTGGTGCGGCGGGGTACTCTTTGAGAAGGTAGAGAAGCGTTTCCATCCTTTCCAAAACCTTGCTGCCAGGACCATAGGCTTCATCAATGCCAATGAGTGTGGGGCTGGTCTAGAATACAGCTTCAATCGAGACCTTCAAGGACTTGATGGCAGCGCACTGTACCAGAAGATAGCAGGGGGTAACTGGAAGAAAATTTCTGATGGTGCTTCTGATCTTCCAGTGCGTGGTTGTGATTTAGAAACGACGATTGACATCAATTTGCAGGATGTGGTACACAACAGTCTTTTAAAAGCCTTACAAGCAAGTGAAGCAGCATATGGATGCGCTGTTGTGATGGAGGTAAAAACGGGCGAAATAAAAGCCATAGTCAACCTAAGCCGTACAGAGGATGCGCAATACAGAGAGTGCTACAACTATGCAGTAGGTAACCAGGGCACTACGGAACCGGGTTCTACTTTTAAATTAGCATCCATGTTGGCGTTGCTAGAAGAGACTCCTATAGCGCTTACAGACACTATCGATACAGGTGACGGCCGGTTTCAGTTTCACGACCGTATCATGAAAGACGTGAAAAAAGGAGGATTTGGTGAGCTGACGGTGCAGGAAGTATTTGAGCATTCATCGAACATAGGTGTGGCTCGTCTTATTAATGAAGCCTTCGGCACACACCCTCAAAAGTTCGTTGACTACCTCCACAGGCTCGGTTTGTCCAGGCCACTTGGCTTACAAATGGTTGGTGCGGGTGTGCCCTTTATCAAGGATGCCAAAAGTACTGGATGGAGTAGCGTGACACTGCCCTGGATGTCTATCGGCTATGAATTAAAAATAACTCCCTTGCACACGCTCACTTTGTACAATGCAGTAGCCAACAATGGCAAGATGCTGCAGCCTATTATTGTCAAAAGGATCAAACAAGCCAATAGGACTATTAAGGAATTTCAAGGAACCGTGCTCAATAAGAAAATATGCACTGACGCCACACTACAAAAACTACAAACCATGCTAGAAGGGGTAGTAGAGCGGGGTACCGCAAGCAAGTTTAGACATGGGTTTTATCAAATCGCTGGCAAGTCCGGAACCGCCAACAAAGTGGTCAATGGCAGATACACCAACGATACCTACGCCTCTTTTGTGGGATATTTCCCTGCGAAGTCACCCCGTTACAGTTGTATTGTGGTGATCGATAGCCCCCAGTGTTATGCCTGGCATTTTGGAACTGCTGTAGCCACAGTCGTTAAAGATATTGCTGATAAGATTGCTGCCAAAGATCTTGCTGCACGGGATTTCGTTGCTTCAAAGAGTAGTTCAGACATTCTCCCCCTGATCAGGGCCGGCTACCGAGAAGAATTGTTACAGCTTTGCGATGTACTAGGCGTTGCATACCGCAAACAGGAGCTAAATGTAGCATGGGTTAGGAGCACCCTTGACGGAGACCATATGGGCTGGAAGGCTAATGAGATTCCCAAGTCAGGACAAGTACCGCGTGTGCTTGGTATGACTCTCAAAGATGCCCTATTCTTACTCGAGAACAGTGGTTTGAAAGTAACCGTACAAGGATATAAGAGTGGGAGAGTGACGGCTCAGTCCCTTCTTCCAAATGCTAGGGTAGTGCGCGGAGAAACCATTACCCTAAAAATGGGCTAGATGTTTGCACGACATCAAGCACGTTGGACGATTGTTAGTTATTTACCAGAAAGGATACAATAGTTGAAAGGGTATCATACACTCTCTACGCTGCTCCAAGGCGTTGTTGTTAGGAGACTCATTGGAGATCAGACAGCACAAGTCAAGACCATTAGTTTTGATTCGCGTGTTGTGAGGAGGGCTGCGTTATTTGTGGCTATCAGAGGTACTAGGGCAGACGGACACGATCATATTCAAGAAGCTGTTGCAGCAGGTAGTACGGTCATAGTGTGTGAACATGTTCCCGAAGCACCCAGCGAGCATGTCACTTATGTGATAGTGTCAGACAGCGAGCAGGCTTTGGGTATGATTGCTGCCAACTTTTATGATCGTCCTACCACCCGACTTCGGCTGGTGGCCGTAACGGGGACAAACGGCAAAACAAGTACGGTACATTTGCTTGCCGGGCTTTTTAACCGGCTGGGCTATCGCGTGGGTATGCTTTCTACCATTTGCAATAAGATCAACGCGCGAGTGTTGTCCACTGCGTTCACGACACCAGATGCCATCCAGCTCAATATTTTGTTAGCGCGTATGGTAGAGCAAGGGTGTCAGTATTGTTTCATGGAGGCAAGTTCGCACGCCATCGTTCAGAAGCGCATCGCAGGGTTGCAGTTTGCTGGTGCTGTATTTCTCAATATCACACACGACCACCTAGATTACCACAAAACCTTTGATGCCTACATCCGAGCTAAGAAAAAACTCTTTGATGATTTACCGGCCGATGCTTTTGCACTATTCAACGTAGACGACAAGCATGGCTCAGTCATGATCCAGAACTCCAAAGCAGTATCCTATAGCTTTTCTCTAAAGGCTTCGGCTACCTTTACAGCAAAAATTCTTGCCAACACGTTGCAAGGGTTAGAGCTGCGTATTGCCCACCAGACTGCTTGGTTGCAATTGGTCGGCACTTTTAATGCCTACAATGTACTTGCTGCCTATGCTACGGCTTGTCTCCTTGGGGTCGATGGACACGAAGCATTAACAGCTCTTTCCGCCCTTCTTCCTGTCCCGGGTCGGTTTCAACACCTACACACTCAGGCAGGTTTTGATGTTGTTATTGATTATGCCCACACGCCAGATGCGCTCCAGAACGTATTAAAAGCTATTGTCCAGATCAAAAACAAATCGGGCAATGTTATTACGGTGATAGGATGCGGGGGTGATCGGGATAAAAAGAAGCGTCCGCTCATGGCACAAGTGGCCTTAAAGTTCAGCAACCGTGTCATTCTTACATCTGATAATCCCCGTAGCGAAGCACCTGAGGATATTATTCGAGATATGCAGGCGGGCATGACGCCCGTGCAGCGGCAAAGAACCTTCTCTGTCGTAGACAGAGAAGAGGCAATTCAGTCAGCTTGCCAGCTTGCACAATCCGGAGATATTATTTTAATAGCAGGCAAGGGACACGAAATCTATCAGGAAATAAAGGGCATACGTTATCCTTTCGACGACAACAAGGTATTGCAAAGCGTGCTGCATTACATGTAAGCTATCTCGTCTCTCTTACACACCATGGACACTGAGGCATACACCATCTTGGGCGTCGTCAGACGCAGGCAGGGACTCAAAGGCAACGTAGTGGCTTGGTTTAACCACGATGTGACTCACCCTGATGATCTGGGCGTGTTATTTATTCAAATAAATCACACCCTGGTTCCTTATCGTATAGAACATCTCTCCTGTCAGCACCGGAAAGCTATCATCAAGCTACAAGGGGTAGATGATCCCGTGGCTGCTCATTATTTACAGGGCCGCTCTATTTTTGTACTTCGAGAGGACCTACCCCAGCTAGCTTGCCAAGCAACCCATCTAGATGGGTTGCTTGGGTACCATGTTACAGATGTTCGGGAAGGGGATCTTGGCGTCGTGCGAGCTATTTATGCCCCTTCTCAGCAAAAACTCCTGGCCATCGACTACCGCGGTCGGGAGCTGCTCATACCCTATCACGAAGCTATTGTCACACACGTGGACCACGAGCACAAGACCGTCATCTTGCGACTGCCTAATGGTTTCATCGAGGCAATGTATTGAGTATATCCTTCGGTTGTTCCCTTGTTATTGGTAAAAAGAACCTATGTATTTTGGGATACAGGGATGCTCAATTTATTCCTCTTCCCGCGCCGAGCCACTACCTTTACCTTCTACTGAAATGGCAGCACGCATACCTGTGTCCGCCTTGATATTTTGCATGCGGTAGTAGTCCATAATACCCAGATTCCCCTTTCTAAAAGCCTCAGCTATAGCCCTAGGCACTTCAGCTTCAGCTAAAATTACCTGCGCTCTTGCCTCTTGCGACTTGGCCTTCATTTCTTGTTCCACGGCTACGGCCATGGCTCTACGCTCCTCTGCCTTGGCTTCCGCCACCCTCAAGTCCGCATTGGCTTGATCTATCTGTAGCTTGGCGCCAATGTTATCACCCACATCCACGTCAGCAATATCAATGGAAAGAATCTCAAAAGCAGTACCAGCATCAAGGCCTCGATCGAGCACTAGTTTAGAAATTTGGTCAGGCTTGGCCAAAACTTCCTTGTGTGTCTGGGCAGAACCAATGGAGGTGACAATGCCTTCCCCCACCCTAGCCAAGATCGTCTCTTCACCAGCACCACCTACCAACTGCTGTATGTTGGCTCGAACTGTTACTCTTGCTTTGGCGATTAACTGGATACCGTCAGCTGCTACAGCTGCCACGGAGGGAGTATTGATTACTTTAGGATTGACAGAGATTTGTACCGCCTCAAACACATCGCGGCCTGCTAAGTCAATGGCTGTGGCTTGTTTGAAGTTGAGACTGATATTGGCCTTATCAGCAGAGATTAGCGCCCGAATTACTGAAGGAACATGGCCACCTGCCAAGTAGTGTGTTTCAATCTCTGACGTGGTCACTTCGAGCCCAGCTTTGGTGGCCGTGATCATTGAATTAACGATAACACGTGGCGGTACTTTTCGAATACGCATGAAGACTAGCTCAAACAGCCCCACCCGGACTCCAGAGAATAAGGCTGTGATCCATAGGTTCACAGGCACAAAGTATAAGAATACGAGAATGCCAATAGGGATGGTACTGATCAAGAACGTAGAAAACAAAGGATTCATAAGGAAAATCAAGTTAGAACGACAACGACCTTAATAGGTAATGATTAACAACATTCTTCCAATATAGTACCACGGTGTGGAAGCTTCCAAAGACTTTGTTTCAGGATACGGTCAACCTAGTAGTAAGATTACTGCTAGGTTGACCGTATGGCCTTTCGACCGGTACCTGACGCACGCTTTTATTTTGTGGGGTGATTCAATAGATTAGAATGGTCAGGTAGTCGATGCCTGACTATATTTCTATGAGTAAGTACTACCTAATACTGGTGAGTGTATGTAGAAGGAGACCTTACTAAAGGTTTGGTCGTGGCCAATGGTCCTTTCCTAGGATTGATACGGTAAACATTTGTTCGCTATACTTTAATTCTATGAAATTACTACAGCGGCCTTTTAATTGGCTTATTAAGCAACGGTTGGCCCACCTGGAGCGATTCATGTGCCGTCCCTTGGAAACCCAAGAGAAGTTGTTAAAACAGCTCATCAGCAAGGGTAAGAAGACTGTTTTTGGAGAGAAATTTAATTTTTCCTCCATCAAATGGGTAGCAGATTTCAAAACGCGTGTTCCCACGCACACCTACGAGCAGTTATATCCCTACATCGAGCGCGTCCTCCAAGGAGAACCAAATGTCCTCTGGCCCACACCTACCGAGTGGTTTGCTAAGTCCTCGGGCACTACCGATTCCAGGAGTAAGTTTATCCCGGTATCGCCGGAGTCATTGCAAGAGGGTCACTACAAGGCAGGTAAGGACATGCTTGCCATTTACCTCAACAACTATCCAGACAATAAGATAGCTAAAGGTAGAAGTGTTGGGTTAGGGGGGAGCTTGTATCCCAATGATTGGCACCCTGGGTCAGGCACGCAATACGGTGACGTCTCAGCCGTACTGATAAAGAATTTGCCTTTTTGGGCACAGTGGAGTAGAACTCCTAATCTGGAGATCGCTTTGATGGACCGATGGGAAGAAAAAGTGGAGAGGTTGGCAAGTGCTACTGCTACAGAAAATGTCACGTCCATGGTGGGCATACCTACTTGGGTGTTGTTACTGCTTCATAAGGTTCTGGCTATACAAGGCAAGTGCTGTATTCATGATGTGTGGCCTATGTTAGAGTTATTTATTCATGGCGGAATTTCTTTCGGGCCTTACAAACCCTTGTTTCAAGCCATTACTTCAAAGGAGTTACGCTACTTAGAAGTCTACAATGCCTCTGAAGGATTTTTTGCTGTGCAAGACCGAGTAGATGCAGAGGATATGCTCTTGCTGCTAGACCATGGCATTTTTTATGAGTTTATGCCTCTGGATGAGCTAGGAAAAGAGCATCCAGAGACCGTTGGACTTGAGGCAGTAGTACTTAACAAAGTGTATGCGTTGCTCATCAGCACCAATGCTGGTTTGTGGCGTTACCAAATTGGGGACACCATCAAGTTCACTTCTTTGGACCCCTTTAGAATTACAATAGCAGGTCGGACGAAACATTTTATCAATGTGTTTGGCGAAGAGGTAATTGTCGATAACGCAGAGAAAGCTGTGGAACAGGCTTGCCGGTTGACCAATGCCATGCTCAGTGACTACACGGTGGGGCCACACTACCTCGAAGTAGGTAAGTCGGGAAGCCACGAGTGGATCATTGAGTTTGCCCAACCCCCGAACGATGTCGAGCACTTTGTTGATATCCTAGATGCTGCTCTGAAAGAGCTTAATACTGATTATGAGGCGAAGCGTTATAAAAATCTGATGCTTACCAGACCTATTGTACACTGTGCTCCTCGAGGGTTATTTCATCGATGGCTGAAGAAGCAAGGAAAGCTGGGGGAGCAGCATAAAGTACCCAGGCTTGCCAATGACAGAAAATACCTTGACGATATACTCGCTATGCTTCCAGCAAAAGGGTAGAGGCTCTCAGGCTGCAAGTGCCCGCCGGAGACCCTTCGGTTGATGAGTCGTGTTGTTCCCATACATGGTTGCCATTGACCTTGATTACCCCTTCAAGTTGCTCAATCTTCTTGATGCTCTGGGCATGGTGTCTGTGTTGGTCAAGCGTGAGCGTAACGCTTATGTGAGCGATACCTTGCTCCGTACGGATCAGTATTGGTGGCATGCCTACTGAGCTTTCTTTGAGGATAACTTGCCGTATTCTATCGGTAGTATGAGGACAGTCCAGACTTTCAATAGTTAGTTCTGTTGAGAAATACCTTCGGAGAGGCCATGCCACGCCTACCATAGAGTTTCTAGGCTCCCAAGTGGTGCTATGTACATGGCTATAAGCCCTTTGATGTGTTGCTACCGCCTGTTGTTGCTTGGGGGTGTTGGGTACTTTATTGTCGGGGTCAGTGCTGCGGTATCGTGCGAGTTGATAGCCAACGGCTACTTCACTATCGGTCGTAGGCGAATGCCGTTCCTGATGGTCAAAACCCTGTGTTAAGGGCTTCAATTTTGGGCGTGGAGGTCGGGGCCCCTGGGTTTTGTAGAAGCCGCTTGAGAAATCTTTGAGTTGCCCGAGAACAATACTACGCTCGCCTAGTTTGTAGTACAAGTCTTCAGCGTCTTCCTCTTCAAAGTATGCAAGCAGCTGCGCGATCACCTCTGTACTCCACGCACAATGCAGCTGTTTGAGTTGCCCTTTCACAAGTCTCTTCCCGATAGCGATGGTTTTCCCATGCGCATGCTGCAAGAAGTTCTTAATGGCATGGTATGCATTGTCTGTTACGGCAAAACCCAGCCAATCTTCAAGGACTTGTTGCTTGTCATCAGTAGTTACCTTGACCTTGTCGCCATGATGGAGAACATGACGATACGTAACAGACTTGTCATTCACTTGAGCCCCTGTACACCTAAGCCCGGATTTTGTGTCGAGTGCAAAAGCAAAGTCTAACACCGTGGCACCTACCGGTAGAGACACTGGCTGACCTTTGTGCGTAAACACTTCAATGTTATCTATCTGTAAACTGGCGTCGATCAGTGTGTTTTGGTCTTGTGACACTTGCTCTATCATGGTTCGTATTTGATTGAGCCATGTGTCCAGGCCAGGTATATGATCAATGTTACTGGCTTCTTTGTATTTCCAATGTGCAGCGTGTCCTTTCTCAGCAATTTCGTCCATTTTTTTAGTACGTATCTGTATTTCTACCCACACTCCTTCATTGCTCATGATCGTGGTGTGCAATGACTGATATCCATTGTTCCTAGGATGTCCCAACCAGTTTCTGAACCTATTGGGATGCGTTTTGTAGAGACTTGTTATAGCCTCATAAGCCTGCCAGCAACTCGATTTTTCTCTAGATGCAGGAACATCGAGAATAATGCGTAGGGCGAAAGTATCATATATATGTTCAAAAGGTAGCCCTAAGGCTTTCATTTTATTCCAGATAGAGGCTACAGATTTGATTCTTGTCTTGATGGTACAGGGAAATGGTTGCTTGTCTAGTATTTCCTGGATAGACTTTTTCATCCTTCGGATAAACCGCTCCCTTGCAGCGATAGTGTTTTTGAGATTTCCTTTGATAGCCTGGTATACTTTTTTGTTGGTAAATATGAGATATAGATCCTCAAGCTCTGATTTGATAGCATTAAGCCCTAATCTATGTGCTATAGGTATGTAGATATGCTTTGTCTGCAACGCAGTGCATGCTCGCTGTCTATGCGGCAGACGTTCTAGCTTACGCATCTTGTGAAGATTTTCGGCCAGCTTAATCAAGCAAACTTTGGGGTCTTCTGCGAAGGCCATGATTAAAAATTCGGAGCCCTTGGCGCCCTTTACTGCCTTCGACTGAGTAACGAAGTCCAGTTTGGCAAGCCTTCGAAGAGTTTGATGCACCCTGGTGCCAAATTCCTTTTCAATTTCTATGGATGCAAGGTTCCCCACGGAGCCATACAAGAGTGTGCAGATGATGGGGATAACCCCTAAACTGATATCGTTGGCAACGATCGTTGCTACTTCGATTGACTGAAATTTGTAAGCCGCTGTTCCCCTATATGGGGCCTCTTGATAAGCTGCCAATGCCAATCGAAAAGCTTTTTTTAGATTGATATCGTCACCTGGCTTCATGGTTGGCTTAGCTAGTTGATACAACAACTGGTATTTCTTGTACACTTTCTCGTGTGTATTCTCTGTTAATGTAGATGCTTCATCGCACATCGCGTGTTATATAGCTATGATTTCTATCAGTGAAAACTAAATGCTTTTGTCAACGCAGTACCTGTCCCTGGGGGTATGTATGCCTACAAGCCGCATGCTTAAAGAAAACAAAAACTATTTTTATGTAGGTAATCTTTTATTTAAATGTAAATTCGTGGCGTTTGATGCGGATGTGGCGGAACTGGTAGACGCACTAGACTTAGGATCTAGCGCCGCAAGGTGTGGGGGTTCGAGTCCCTCCATCCGCACTCAATTCGTATCAATCTAAAGTGGTCCCTTACGGGTCCAGGATGCCGCGATGGGAGCTGCCACCTGCAGCTCGCGGTCCTTTCTCTCGATAGACCCGCTTCATCACCTGAACGAGCGGCGAGTCCATAGTCACGTAGCCCGGTTTATATAGTCTAATCTCCAGATAGCAAAACACCTCGACAAAGTGCAAATTTCATTTTACAAGAAAAGTGATACAGAAGCCTCCATTACCATCAAAATTGAAGAGGATGATTATCAGGCCCGTGTGGCGGGTAAGATAAGAGAGTATAGTAAGAAAGCCAGTATCAAAGGATTTAGGCCTGGTAGTGTCCCCACCGCCCTTGTGCAACAGATGTATGGCCATGCTATTCTAGTGGAAGAAGTGAACGCCTTGCTTGTCGAATCTCTGGAGAAGTACCTAAGAGAAAATGAGATTCATGCTTTGGGAGAGCCTATACCTATACCCGGAAAAAATGAAGCCGTTAATTGGGCACAGCAGCGTGATTTTGAGTTTGAATACATCATCGGTATGGTGGGTACGTTTTCCTGTCACCTCTCTAAGCGTGTCCAGGTGACGGAATACAAGATTAACCATGTAGCGGAGCGGGCGGTTGATGACCTAGTGGAGCAGATGCGCAAGACTTATGGCCAAGTAGAAGCAGTAGCTAAGAGTGCCTCTGGCGATGAGATCCATGGAACATTACGTTATCCTGCGCAGAACTTTGCAGTACAAACCCAGATCGTTATTGAAGGGCTAGCAGAAAAAATACGCAGTATCTTCATCGATCTGAGTCCCAACGAGGAAGTTACATTGGATGTAAGGCAGGTCATTCAGGTTGCGACAGCGTTACCCGGTATCACAGAAGCAATGCGCGATACTATGCTGAGGCTGGGTGGGGTGGCCAAGTTTACGGTAGAAAAAATTTATAGGAGGTCCCTTGCTCCTTTAAAACAAGAACTTTTCGACAAGGTACTGGGGCCAGAAGTCGCCAATTCCGAACGGGAATTCAGACAAGAGCTTCAGATAAGGCTTCTGCAGTATCACCAATACAAAGCTGACGCTCTTTTAGAGCAATCCATTCAAGCCATACTCCTGCAGGAAATAACCATTGCACTGCCAGACAACTTACTCCAAAGTTGGCTTCGGAAAAACAACGATACGGTATCCGAAGACCAGATAGCATTGTACTACCAGCAGTATGCCAAGGATCTGCGCTGGAGTCTAATAGCAGCAGCGCTCAGTAAAGAATATGGCCTCCAGGTAACCCACGAGGAAGTAGTAGACGAAGTTCAGCGTCGGTTGCAAACCACTTTTGCCAACACCGAAGGGGTGCAGCGGCCGACAAGCGACGATATGGCACAGCTGACCCAAAACTTTCTTCAGGAAGAAAATGGTAAGTACTACAAACGGGTGTATGCAGATGTGCACATGCGCAAGTTAATGGGTTGTATTAAAGACCAGATCTCGATCGTTACACAAGAGGTGAGTGCAGAAACATTAGACGCTCTTGCATCGGAGTAGTATTTCTCCTAACATGCACCGCTGCGCCGTGCGGCGCAGCGGTGTTTCAGGCCGGGTAGCAGGCATTAAATCAATAAGAATACATGCTCAATCGAAAAGAATTCAGGAGCTATGCTGTAAAAGATCGGCGCATTAGCAGCCTGTATGTTGATGATTACATGGAGCAGGTAGAAAACATGACCCGCTCTGTAATTGAAGAAAGACCCACAAATTTTCGGGAGATTGATGTTTTTTCTCGACTAATCATGGATAGGATCATTTTTCTAGGCATGCAAGTGGATGATCACATTGCCAATATTGTTATTGCGCAACTCCTTTTTCTGGAGTCTACGGAACCTAATAAAGATATTCTCCTCTACATTAATAGTCCAGGTGGTGCTGTGTATCCTGGCCTAGGCATCTACGATACGATGCAGTACGTTGCACCCCATGTGGCCACGATTTGTACAGGCCTGGCAGCTTCGATGGGGGCCGTTTTGTTAGCAGGGGGAGCGCCGGGCAAGCGCTCTGCTTTGCCCCATGCCAGGATTATGATCCATCAGCCTTTGGGGGGAGCACAGGGCCAGGCCTCTGATATGGAGATCACCATCAAGCAAATGATAGAAATTAAGAAGGATTTGTACCAAATTTTTGCCAAACATACTGGCAAAGACTCCAAAATCATCGAGAAAGATGCAGACAGAGACTTTTGGATGAGGGCATCGCAGGCACGAGATTATGGTATCATCGATGAAGTGTTAGAGAGAAAGCAATAAAAATTATGGAGAAGCTCTACTGCTCTTTTTGTAGGCGAAGTAACGACTCAGTAGCCATGATGATCTCTGGTCATTCTGCCCACATATGTGATAAGTGTATCGAACAAGCCATCTTGCTTGTCGGTAAAGATAAAAAAGTATCATCTAGCCAGGCAGCAAGCTTCAAGAGTATTCCTCCTAAGGAGATCAAAGCACATCTAGATCAATACGTCATAGGCCAAGATGAGACTAAAAAAATTCTCTCGGTTGCTGTTTACAACCATTACAAAAGACTTACACAGCCTGTAGACGGTAGTAGTGTACTGATAGAGAAGTCTAACATAGTTCTGGTAGGGGAGACAGGAACTGGCAAGACCTACTTGGCTCGTACCCTGGCACGAGACATTCTTCAGGTGCCATTTTGTATTGTAGATGCTACTGTGCTGACTGAGGCGGGGTACGTAGGCGAAGATGTAGAAAGTATTCTCACCCGTTTGTTACAGGCAGCGGATTATGACGTGGCTGCCGCAGAGAAGGGTATCATCTACGTAGATGAGATCGACAAAATTGCTCGCAAGGGGGATAACCCATCTATTACCCGTGATGTTAGTGGGGAAGGGGTACAGCAGGCTTTGCTGAAGCTGTTGGAAGGTACTATCGTCAACGTGCCGCCTCAAGGTGGCAGGAAACATCCTGATCAGAAGATGATTCAGATGAACACAGAGAACATTCTCTTCATCTGTGGCGGTGCTTTTGGGGGTATTGAAGAGATTATTGGTAAACGACTCAATACCAAGCAACTAGGTTTTATGACATCAGGTAGCAAAGAACCACGTGTCGGGAAGGGTAACTTGCTACAATATATTTCTGCGCCTGACTTGAAAGCCTACGGATTTATTCCCGAATTGTTAGGTAGGTTGCCCATCGTCAGTCACCTTGATCCCCTGGACGTGGTTACTCTCAAAAGGATCCTTACGGAGCCCAGAAATGCGCTGACCAAGCAGTATGAGAAGCTATTTGAGATGGATGGTGTCAAATTAAAGTTTACAGAGGAGACAATAGATTATATCGTGCAAAAAGCATCAGAGCTCAAGCTAGGTGCTAGGGGTTTACGCTCCATATGTGAAATAATTATCATGGACTCTATGTTTGAAATTCCGTCTCAAAAGAAAATGAAGAAGTTGGTATTCGACAAAGCGTACGCCGTGGAGAAACTCAGTAAGTCAAAGCTAGACATGCTGAAGGTTGCCTGACCTTGTTTTGGAGGAAGTTATCAGCGTATTTTTCTGAAGTGCCAGTCAGCTGTCTACTAGCTTTTAAGGAAATTCCAATTGATTTGTAAATTACCCACGCAAAAAGCTAGCACTAGGGGAGGTTGCAGGTATTGGTGTGGGCTAAGATGTTCAGGTGCATGCCTTTGAGGTGCCGGAATATTCTTTGGTTCACATGTCTTCGACGTCCCCAATCTCGCTTACTACCTTGGCCACAAAGTGCCGGCTCTCGGGAGCAAAGCCCCAACCAATCCACATTATTCAGGGCCTTCTTTAGCTATGAACAACGATACTTGGAACCATACAAGTGACAGGTGGGGCTAGCTGCTTGCTTATCCCTCTTGCTGCAGCTTTCTAAGCTCCTCTTCACTCAGTGCGGTAACCTGTACGGCGGTCTGCATATCTAACTAGTCGCGTCTTAAGAACTCGTCTGCGCGCGTTTACGATGTCTGCTGTAAGTGCTCTTGTCTCCGGAGGTTGAGCCAGGCTAACACCCCCAACAGGAAGACAAAAAAATTACCTGCTATTGCTCTCAGCAAGAGCATCAAGGTGAAGCCCATGCCTGCCAGCAGTGCGTTGTTGCTATCGCCGATGGACCCCTTCAGATAGTTCTTACCCATGCTGTGGTCGATTTTCAGGTGGCCTATGATCGCTTTTATCGCTGAGCGGCGCTTACAACGTCTCTTGTGTTTACGCAGTGCATAAGCACTAGCATGCGCCTTCTTGCCTGGTATCATCACCGCTGATCCACCCACTTGACCATGACCACGATAGCCTTTGTCTACCAAAACGCGCGCATACCGACGCCCTGTCCACTGCGCTACTTGATCTAAAGCAGTCGCTAAGGTTTTTCCATCATGTGGGTTGCCTGCAAAGCTAGTGATGCCTACTACCACATGACTCCCCGACCAACTCGCCACAGAGACCTTGCTGCCCAACGCATACTTCCTATGTGCCTTCCCCTTGGATATACGGCTTACAGTGGGTTCATGCAGGCTGTATATCTTGTTTTTGTCTCCTCTTTGTTGGCTCACAATACGTTCCATGATTGGTAGCATAGGCGCATACGGCCCTGCTTTACCCAACTTGATCAACTGCCTATGGAGATCCCGCACTTGGCGACCGGCTAGCGTGCGGAGCTTCTTCAGAGCCCCCTTGGCTTTCTTAGCATTCCTAGACAAGTGGGCACAGCGTTGCGCATGCGCGAGGCGTTGTACCACAAACCGATAGCTTTGCCGAAGCCTAATCCCACAACGTTTAGCCAGGGAATTACGCTGCTTAATGACCTTCTTGTACAGCCTCCCATCGGTTGGGAAGGCGATTTTTCTCTTCTGCGCTGTGTCTCTCCTCTATGCCTAATACATAGTAAATGGCACTAATTTTATAAGGGCGATCCAAAAGCTTCTACATTTCTTCTGGATGTCTTGTAATCCAATCTAAAAGTGTCCTTGCCCTACTTCTCTTGAGGAGAATTTCTAACAGGTCTGCCGTACCATTCTTCGCTAATTCGTCGTCTTCTATCTGCC
>CAYVYH010000017.1:0-22769 GCA_964455155.1 uncultured Cytophagales bacterium
TCTTGGCTGATATTGATCTGCGGAACATTGGTAAAAATAGTCAGCAGATCCTGCTCGTTTAGTGTTAGGATGTCTTTTGGGGTAGCATTCCCAAACAATATCTCGGCAGCTTGTGCAGCCTGTCGGTAAGCTTGCTCAGAATGTACTCTGATGGTTAACTCCTTAGCAATAGCCTTTTGCAGGGTGCGTTGATGGGGAGCCGCATGGTGTGCCTGAATGAGTGCCTCTATGGCTGCCTGGTCTAGTAGCGTAAATACCATGACGAGCTTGCATGCCTCTTCATCTGAACAGTTCAACCAAAACTGATAAAACGCATATGGCGAAGTCATTACCGGATCCAGCCATACATTGCCTTGTTCGGTTTTACCGAATTTACTTCCATCTGCCTTGGTGATGAGTGGTGTGGTCAGCGCGAATGCCGCATTACCTGTCTTTCTTCGGATGATTTCCGTACCTGTTGTCAGGTTGCCCCACTGGTCTGCGCCACCCATCTGTAGTTTCACGTTGTGATGGGTGTACAAGTAGTAAAAATCATATCCCTGCAGCAGTTGATAGGCAAATTCAGTGAAAGAGAGCCCTGTCTCTAAACGTCGCTTTACCGCGTCCTTGGCCATCATATAGTTGACAGATATGTGCTTGCCCGCCTCGCGCAAAAATTTCAAAAACCCCATGTCTTTGAACCAATCCATGTTGTTTAAGAGTATTGCCCCATGCTCTCGGTCAGAGAAATCCAAAAAATGCTGCAACTGCTTGCTGATACACGTTTGATTATAATGTAGTTCTTCCTCACACAAAAATTTTCTTTCTGCTGTCTTCCATGATGGATCGCCTATCATACCCGTAGCTCCCCCCAGAATCACTACCGGTCTGTGCCCCGCCAGTTGGAAGTGTTTGAGTAGCATGATAGCAGCCAGGTTACCAATGTGCAGTGAGGGTGCTGTAGGATCAAACCCCGCATAGCCTGTGGTCTTTTCCTTTTTGAGCTGCGCCTCTATACCAGGAGTTTCGTTGCACACCATACCCCGCCAGCGTAGGTTGGCCACAAAATCTTGCATTCTGACAAATTTTAGTGTGATAACTAGCAACTTAGAAACGCGTAATTTACAGAAATAGCGCGACTGTTGCAGGATAGTTGTCGATCGGCTCTTACTTTTCGGGGGAGCTTGGGTGCCTTGCGCTTACCTTGCAGTGTACCGGCCTGCCACAAGAGGCCACACGTCCCTCTCGTAGCCACCCGTATCCTAGCTAACTATGAAAATGTTTATATTGAGGCAACCTCGTGCCATACAAAAAATCTCGAGGCTTGTTGATGTAACTGTGAAATAGAGAAAAGATAAAAAGTATAGCGCGCCATTTTGGAGGATAAACATCATCACATAGGTGGAGAGCATGGCCTTTTTGAGCACCATGCCATCACAGTAGACCCTGGACAAGCCTTGCTGAGGATCGATAAGTTCTTGGTGAATCGTTTGCCCGATACTACGCGTAATAAAATTAGGTTGGCTATTGAGCAGCAATACATCCTAGTTAACCAGCAACCCACCCAAACCAACTACAAGGTTAGACCACATGATATCATTAGGGTGGTATTGCCTACTCCCCCGCGTCCCAGCGAAGTAGTACCTGAAGCTTTGTTGTTGGATATTTTGTACGAAGATGATGTGCTCCTTGTTGTTAATAAGCCAGCGGGCATGGTGGTACATCCGGGCTACAACAACTGGGCAGGCACTTTGGTCAACGCTTTGGTGTATCACTTTGCACAGTTGCCTACGCAGTTGAACCACAAAGGTAGGCCTGGCCTGGTACATCGCATTGACAAAGACACTTCTGGATTGCTCGTCATTGCCAAAACAGAAGCCAGCATGACTGCTCTAGCTAAGCAATTCTACCATCATACTGTAGAGCGCACTTACTATGCCTTGGTGTGGGGCGAACCTGCTGCAGAAACAGGCACTGTGAATGTCCACATTGGCCGTAGTACTAAAGACCGGCGTGTGATGACTACCGTGCCTCATACAGCCACAGGCAAACGGGCCGTCACTCATTACCAGGCCATTAAAAAGCTACGTTACGTATCCCTGATCAAATGCAATCTAGAAACTGGTCGTACCCATCAGATTCGCACTCACATGCGACATCTAGGACATCCTATCTTTAACGATGCGGCCTATGGAGGTGATCAAATTCTCAAAGGACAGCGTTTCTCTAAATACAAAAGTTTTGTGGAGAACTGCTTTAAGCTGATGCCTCGCCATGCCCTTCATGCACAGTCTTTGGGGTTTGTACATCCCTCTACCCACCTTCCTATGCGCTTCGAAACACCTTTGCCACCAGACTTTCAGAAAGTGTTAGAGAAATGGGAGCGGTATGTACAACAGACATAGTCAATCTCTACTATTTTAATTATGATCTGTAGATTTAGTGGTCGACTTGAATCTACAGGGTGTAAGATTGTCAGGTGTTAAGTTGGTGAGACTTGGAAAAATACCTCACGCTACACCCCAAGCATTGCACAAGACGGCATGTTGACAAACCATTATCATGTTTTCGTGGATCAGGGCTAAGCTTCGTGTGCATTTCGGTTTTTCTAAGGCTGAAACCAATGGTACACTTGTGTTGCTACTATTGGCCAGTATATGCCTGCTGTTGCCGCAAGGGTTGAGGTGGTACTATAGTACAAAGCCTGAGGTAACCCATGACCAGGATATTGCACTGTTAGAGGAAACGCTCATGCTCTTATCGGCCAAGGAGCACAAGATCGAGCACATTGATACAAGACCCAAGCCCCTTCCTTGTCGCCCCCAGGCACTACAAACTTTTGACATCAACACTGCTGACGCAGTTCAGCTCAGCGCGATCAAGGGGATAGGACCGGTGTTATCAGCTAGGATCTTGAAATTCCGCCATAATTTGGGCGGTTTTACAAACCAGGCACAGTACCAAGAAATATATGGGCTTCAGCCAGAAGTGCTTACACGTCTTAAACAGCACGCCTACATCTGTGTAGGCTTCCAGCCGAGCAAGTTAGACATCAACACGGCTGACTTTCGAACGCTAGTTACGCATCCTTATATCACGTATCAGCAGGCACGCAGGATGGTACATCATCGTTCCCAGAACGGTCCATTTACTACAATCGAGGAATTGACTTCCCTGAAACTTATGGACGAAAGCACGTTGATAAAAGTGAAGCCCTATTTAGTTGTCAAGTGACTGGTATGAAGACGGATGTCTTCAGCTTACCTAGCTTGGTGATGGCAATGTTTTTTAAGTGGAGTGAGGTAGGGGAGCGTAAATATTCCATGCGTACTATTCAAACTCTTAACATACACGTGACTGAAATAGGTATGCCTAAAGAAGCTAAGGGGTACACAGCCCTCACGGGTCGTGGCTCACAGAGGGTATTGTACTATTTACGATGCTTCAGATTCAGTGTTTTTGATATGGCTTTGTATGTTGACGACATTTTTATAGTTTTGCGTCTTCTTCTCGGTTATACGGAAGGCAAAAGGCTAAGGTGTCGGTAACAGCGATTAGATTATTTGATAAGGAGATGGTTGGAATCATTGGGAAGAAGATTGGTATGACTACTTTATATGATGGTGCGGGGCATAGTATTCCTTGTACTGTTATAGAGGGAGGTCCTTGTGTCGTTACACAAATAAAAACCCTAACAACCGATGGGTACCAAGCTGTACAGCTTGGATACGCCGATAAAAAGGTAAAAAATACCTCCAAGCCCCTGCAAGGCCATTTTGAAAAAGCAGGCAGTACTCCTAAGGGAAGGCTTGTAGAGTTTAGGGATTTCGCTACATCGCTAGACGTGAGACTTGGCCAAATCGTTCGTTTGGAGGATGTGTTTAAGGTGGGGGAGTACGTGGATGCTATTGGCACTTCAAAGGGAAAAGGTTTTCAGGGTGTAGTTAAGAGACATGGATTCAGTGGTGTGGGTGGTCGTACTCACGGCCAGCATAATAGAGAGCGAGCGCCCGGTTCCATTGGCGGTGCGTCCTATCCTGCTCGTGTTTTCAAGGGTACCAGAATGGCTGGCAGAACAGGCGGTCAGCGCGTCAAGGTAGCTAACCTCAAGGTACTAAAAATTGTACCTGAGGATAACCTCATCGTCATCAATGGTGCTATTCCTGGTCCACCAAACGCTTACATTATTTTAGAAAAGTAGATCATGGAGTTGCCAGTATTACAATATACAGGGGAAGATACCGGTAGGAAGGTTCGGCTAGAAGAGGGAATTTTTGGCATTGAACCCAACGACCACGCCATATATTTAGATGTTAAGCACATCCTAGCCAACAGGAGGCAGGGCACCCATAAAGCTAAAGAAAGAGCAGAAATAGCCGGTTCTACCAGAAAAATCAAGAAACAAAAGGGTACTGGCACTGCGCGTGCAGGTAGTATCAAGTCCCCTCTATTTAAGGGCGGAGGGCGCGTGTTTGGGCCTAGGCCAAGAGACTATGGGTTCAAGCTCAACAAGAAAGTAAAGGGGCTAGCACGAAAGTCGACTCTGAGTTATAAGGCCAAGGGAGGAAAAATTATTATTCTGGCGGATTTCTCTTTCGAATGCCCGAAGACCAAGCATTACCTCCAGATGCTTCATAGCTTGTCCTTATCGGAGGAGAAAACGCTGCTCGTTCTTGCTTCTGCTGACAAGAATCTTACGCTGTCGAGCCGAAATCTGCAACAAGCCAAGGTAGTCATGGCAAACCAGATTAACACCTATGACTTGCTCCATGCAAGTCATCTTATCATCAGCGAAAGTGCGCTGGCGAGCCTCACCCAAAACCTAAGTCAATAGTGATGGATATCTTGAAAAGGCCTTTGATTACAGAAAAAGCATCTTCCCTTAATGAAAGAGGCGTGTATGGGCTCGTTGTCGATAAAAGTGCCAACAAAGTTGAGATCAAAAAAAAAGTAGAAGAGATTTATGGTGTTATTGTGAGTCGTGTGAACACCATGTGTTATGCTGGTAAGAGAAAGACTCGATACACTAAGTTAGGTATCAGTCATGGTAAGCAGCCTGCCTATAAGAAAGCGTTGATAACGTTGAGAGAAGGTGAGTCGATCGACTTTTACAGAGATATTCACTGAGTACCGAGCCCTTATGAGTGGCAGGTAGTGTGCTAAAAGGAGAGATGTTCATCTAGCCAAGAATTCGTGTTTACTGTTAGAAAATGAGTATAAGAAAGCTAAGGCCAACTACACCAGGGCAGCGTTTTAGAACTGCCCCTGACTTTTCAGAGCTTACCAAAAAGAAGCCCGAAAAATCACTGCTAGCGCCGGTAAAGCGTACAGGAGGCAGGAACAACACTGGCAAGATGACCATGCGCTACAGGGGTGGAGGGCACAAAAGGCGGTTGCGCATCATTGATTTTAAGAGAAAAAAGTATGGCATTCCAGGCGTTGTCAAGGCCATAGAGTATGATCCTATGCGTACTGCTTACATTGCCCTTCTATACTATGTGGATGGTGAGAAAGCGTACATTCTGGCTCCAGAGGGTCTGAAAGTGGGAGACAAGGTGTTGGCAGGACAAAGTATCGCTCCTGAAGTTGGAAATGCATTGCTTCTTAAAAATATGCCCGCGGGCACCACTGTACACAACGTAGAGCTTCACCCGGGGAGAGGAGGAGCCATGGCGAGAAGTGCTGGTGCTTCTGCACAGCTCGTAGCCAAAGCAGAGAAGCACGTTACACTCAAACTTCCTTCGGGCGAACGGCGGTTGGTTTTAGGTGAGTGCATGGCCACTGTTGGGACGGTTTCTAATGGCGACCATATGAATGCTACCTTGGGCAAAGCGGGGAGAAACAGGTGGCTTGGTCGTAGACCGCGCGTGAGAGGTGTAGCCATGAACCCAGTAGACCACCCCATGGGCGGTGGCGAAGGAAAGGCTTCTGGCGGCCATCCTAGGTCAAGAAAGGGACTGTATGCCAAAGGAAAGCGCACGAGAAACGAGAAAAAATACTCTCAAGGGTTAATTATTAGCAGGAGGAAAAAATAATGGCTCGATCTATCAAAAAAGGTGCTTACATCGCTCATCATCTGCAAAAGAAGGTAGATGCAGCTAATGGGGCAGAAGAGAAAAAAACCATCAAAACATGGTCAAGAAGGTCTACTATTTCACCCGATTTTGTAGGGTTGACCTTTAGTGTACATAGTGGTAATAAGTTTATTCCCGTGTACGTAACCGAGAACATGGTAGGCCACAAACTGGGTGAATTTTCCCCTACCAGGAATTTTAAGGGACATACCTCTAAGAAAAGTAAAGGTAAAAAATAGCTATGCAGGCAGTAGCAAGACTCAAGAACTTATCCATTTCTCCTCGTAAGGTACGACTCGTAGCCGACCTCATTAGGGGGGCTGGTGCTACACAGGGGTTGGCGATACTCAAACACACTCCTAAGAAATGTGCGGTACATTTGGAGAAGCTACTTCTCTCTGCCGTTTCGAATTGGGAGCGTAAGAATGAAGATACCTCTTTGGAAGAGGCTGGCCTACGCATCAAAGCAGTATGGGTAGACGGTGCAGGCATGCTCAAACGCCTTAAGCCAGCTCCGCAGGGTAGAGCCCATAGAATTAGAAAAAGGTCTAGCCACGTCACACTCATTGTGGACAGCACGAGAGAGGTAACTCGACTCAGTAGCGGAGCTGAAAAAAGGCCAGTGGAACCAGTCAAACAAATAGAAAAAGACACTAATGGGACAAAAAGTTAATCCTATTGGCCTAAGGCTTGGGTATATCAGAGGATGGGATTCCAATTGGTTTGCATCAAAGAGAGATTTCTCCGACAGGCTGATGGAGGACGATAAAATACGAAAGTATCTGGAGGCAAGGATGGCTAAGGGTGGCATCTCGAGAATTGTCATCGAGCGTACTATTAAGAGGGTTACGCTGACTATACACACTGCAAAGCCGGGCGTTATCATCGGTAAGGCAGGTACAGAGGTAGATAAAGTTAGAGAAGAACTTAACAAGCTGACGGGCAAAGAGGTTCAGGTTAATATTCTTGAAATAAAAAGACCGGAACTGGATGCTAAGTTGGTAGCGGAGTCTGTCGCCCAACAACTCAAAGCGCGTATTTCTTACCGCAGAGCCATGAAACAAGCTGTGTCTGCAGCCATGCGCGTAGGTGCGCATGGTATCAAGCTAAAAATATCCGGTAGGGTAGGTGGTGCAGAAATTGCCAGAAGCGAAGAATACAAGGAGGGAAGAGTTCCTCTACATACACTGCGTGCGGATATCGACTATGCGGCTGTGGGTGCCAAAACCGTTTATGGTATCATTGGGGTAAAGGTCTGGATTTTCAAAGGAGAGCGGTACGGCAAGCAGGATCTATCACCTAGCGCGGACCCAGTAGCCAGAGAGAGTAGTAAATCTACAGGGCCTTTTGCACACAGGGGAAGGAAGGCGTCTTAAACGCAGTGGTGTATCGTAGAGACGGTACGTTGTAAGCAAACGCAGTAGGTTTTTGTTCTACTGAAAGTGGTCCTGGCAGCCGGGGGGAGTTTTCCCAAGATGTTGCGATGTGACTTGATAGTGGCGGCGGGTTATTTGGCTCGTCGCGTATAACTAAAGGATAAAGAGATCATGTTACAGCCTAAAAGAACTAAATACAGAAAAATGCAGAAGGGGCGCGTCAAAGGGCTCGCAATGAGGGGTAACTTGTTGGCATTTGGAGCGTTTGGCTTGAAGGCTTTGGAACCTGTTTGGATGACAGCTAGGCAGATTGAAGCGGCGCGTATTGCTATGACAAGAGCAATGAAAAGGCAAGGGCAAGTTTGGATTAGAATTTTCCCAGACAAGCCCATCACAAAAAAGCCCGCTGAAGTACGGATGGGTAAAGGCAAGGGTGCACCTGAGTACTGGGCGGGGGTTGTCAAGCCTGGGAGAATTCTTTTTGAGATAGATGGAGTGGGCATGGGATTGGCGCAAAAAGCCATGAGTTTGGCAGCACAGAAGCTTCCCATAAAGGTTAAGTTTGTCGTACGCAGGGACTACACGGAAGAATAGGAATAAAAAGATGAAATACAAAGAGATTAAATCTTTATCTTCAGAGGAACGTCGATTAAAGCTTGTTGCTGAGGAAGTGAATCTGAGAAAGTTACGGTTTGCCCACGCTGTTTCGCCCATTGAGAATCCAGTGCGTATTAAACGTAGTAGGAGGCTTATTGCGCAACTCAAGACAGTCGAGAATGCCCCCCAGAAAATCAGAAAATAGCCATATTGAGATGTTGAGAAATCAAAGGAAAGAAAGGGTTGGTCAAGTAGTAAGTAACAAGGGTGACAAGACCATTGTCGTCCTAATAAAAAGGATGGTTAAACACCCTTTTTATGGGAAGTTTATCAATAAGTCTGCCAAATTCATGGCGCATGACGAGAAAAATGAGTGTAACATGGGTGACGTTGTCAAAATTATGGAAGTGCGCCCGTTGAGTAAAAAGAAGCGTTGGAGATTGGTCCAAGTCATCGAGAAAGCTAAGTAGTTATGATACAGCAAGAATCTAGACTGAAGGTTGCGGACAACAGCGGGGCCAAGGAAGTGCTGTGTATCCGTGTGTTGGGCGGTACACGGAAGCGATATGCTAGTATAGGTGATAAGATTGTGGTGACAGTCAAAGCAGCTAGCCCTTCGGGTAACCTTAAAAAAGGGACTGTTTCCAAAGCGGTGGTTGTAAGGACCAGAAAAGAGGTAAGGAGGAGAGACGGTTCTTACATTCGTTTTGAGGACAATGCTGCCGTATTACTCAACGAAAAAAATGAGCCTATTGGTACTCGTGTCTTTGGGCCAGTCGGGAGAGAGTTGCGCGAGAAAGAATTTATGAAAATAGTTTCCTTAGCACCTGAAGTACTGTGAAAATGCATCAAAAAAGCCATAATACATTAAAGCTACATATCAGAAAAGGAGATACTGTGAAGGTGCTTTCGGGTAATTACAGGGGGAAGCAAGGCATCGTTCTCGGGGTGTTTACTAAAGCTTACAGGGCTACTGTAGAGGGTATCAACATGGTATCGCGTCATAGAAAACCCTCTGCAAAGAATCCCCAGGGAGGGATAGAGAAGAAAGAGGCTCCTATACACATCAGTAACCTTATGTTGGTTGACCCTACTACGGGGGTAGCTGCGAGGATAGGTAGGAGGTATAATGATGCGGGTAAATTAGAACGATTTTCTAAAAAGACTGGGAAGATTATAAGAAATGGCTACTCCAAGACTTAAAGAGAGATATACAAAAGAGTTGGTTCCCATGCTTAAAGAGCAGCTGCAATGCAGCTCTGTGATGCAGGTGCCAAAGCTAGAGAAGATATGTATCAACCAAGGTGTTGGTGCTGCTGTTAGCGACAAGAAACTTATTGCAACAGCCATCGAGGAGCTGAGTGCAATTGCGGGACAGCTGGCGGTGCCTACCAAAGCTAGGAAAGCTATTTCCAATTTTAAGCTGAGGGAAGATATGCCCATTGGTGCTACTGTCACCTTGCGCGGGAAGAAGATGTACGAGTTTTTGGATCGACTCATCACCTTAGCTTTACCACGTGTAAGAGATTTTAAAGGCGTCAGTCCTAAAAGTTTTGACGGGCGAGGCAACTACACCCTGGGCATTCGTGAACAGATTATCTTCCCGGAGATTAGTATTGATAAGGTGAACAAGATGTCGGGTATGAGTATCACTTTTGTAACGAGTGCAGGCTCTGACCAGAAAGCGCACCGACTTTTGAAAGCCCTAGGAATGCCTTTTCGAGACAAGTAAAACCAAAGAACGTAACAAGCCGTGGCAAAATTATCAGTTAAAGTGCGGGAGTTAAGGCGTCAGAAGCTGGTGGCCAGATATGCGGCCAAACGCGCTATCCTAAAAGCAAAGGGAGACTACGAAGCCTTAGATAAGCTTCCCAAGAATGCATCCCCTGTACGGCTACACAACCGATGTAAAGCTACAGGAAGACCTAAAGGGTATATGCGAAAGTTTGGCATTTCGAGGGTCACTTTTAGAGAGTGGGCATCGGCAGGAAAAATACCAGGCATTACCAAGGCAAGCTGGTAGCATTAGATACTGACGAAAAATATAACGTTGCAGAGTCGAGCGTCTGCAAAAAAAATGAGAACATGATTACAGATCCTATAGCCGATTATTTGACCAGAATCAGAAACGCCATCAAAGCCCGGCACGGCATCGTGGAGATTCCTGCATCAAATACCAAGAAAGAAATCACCAGGGTGCTTCATGAGAAGGGATACATCAGGCAGTATAAATTTGATAATGGAGCCAACGTGCAGGGTACCATTAAAATTGCGCTTAAGTATAGTCCTGATACTAAGCAGCCAGCCATTGTGAAATTACAAAGAGTAAGCAGGCCTGGATTGAGAAAGTACGCCAGCTCTGACAACCTACCTGAGGTTATCAATGGATTGGGTATTGCCATCCTGTCTACTTCCAAAGGAGTAATGAGTGATAAGGAAGCGAGAAAGATGCATGTTGGGGGGGAGGTATTGTGTTACGTTTATTAAGTAAGATGGTATGTCAAGAATAGGAAAAAGCCCCATTAAACTGCCTAGTAATGTCACAGTGACTGTCTCTGATACGGGACTAGTACATGTAAGTGGCACCCGAGGAACGCTTTCCCAGCTTGTTGATCCCGCTGTCGCTGTCAAGGTAGAAGAGGGTACAGTGGTGCTAGAGAGGAAATCTAATCAAAGAACACACGAAGCTTTACATGGTCTTTACAGATCATTACTCCAAAACATGGTCATTGGCGTGAGTGAAGGCTATCAAAAAGTCTTAGAATTAGTAGGCGTAGGTTATAAAGCGAGTGTACAAGATGGTGTATTGGAGCTAAGTCTGGGATACTCACACGGCATATTTTTCATTGTCCCTGAGGAGATTGCTGTTAGAGCTGAAATGGTAAAGGGGAAAAACCCTCTTATTTATCTGGAAGGTATCGATAAGCAGCTCATAGGGCAGGTAGCAGCTAGGATTAGAATGCTTAGAAAAGTAGAGCCCTACAAAGGTAAGGGCATCAGATTTTTGGGAGAACATATCAGACGTAAGGCAGGTAAGTCTGCTACTAAGTAGGTCAGTTAGTTACTGCGATAAGCACATGAAAGCTAAGAATAAAAGAGTTGATCGGAGGTTGAAAATTCGAAGAAAGATCAGAAAGACCATTCGAGGCACTGCGGTAGTACCCAGACTCGCTGTCTACAAGAGTAATAAGTGTATATATGCGCAGTTGATCAACGATGAACAAGGCCACACACTGTTCGCTACCTCTTCAAGGGCACTAGGTGATCTAGGTGTTGATGTGGATAAGGCCAGAAAAGTGGGTAAAGTCATTGCGGAGAAGGCAATTGAGCAAGGTATTGGAGCTGTCGTATTTGATCGTTCAGGATACCTCTATCACGGTAGGGTGAAGGCGCTGGCAGAGGGTGCTAGAGATCAAGGTCTAAAATTTTAATGCGTATGGCTCCGAAGAAATTAAGAGCGAGTGACTTTCAACTGGAAGAGAAGGTCGTATCGGTAAACCGAGTCACCAAGGTGGTCAAAGGAGGTCGTAACTTTAGCTTTGCGGCTGTCGTCGTTGTTGGGAATGGCAACGGCGTGGTGGGCTACGGCCTTGGTAAAGCTAAAGAGGTGACGAATGCCATTGTTAAGGGGGTAGAAGACGCCAAGAAAAACTTAGTAAGAGTACCTATCCTGCGTAATACAGTTCCCCACGCATCTGTGGGGAAGTTTGGCGGAGGTTTAGTGTTGTTGAAGCCAGCTGCTCCGGGTACAGGCATTATCGCAGGAGGGGGGGCGCGCATCGTTCTGGAGAGTGCGGGTGTACAGAACGTATTATCCAAATCCAAAGGATCATCTAACCCTCACAATGTTGTCAAAGCAACGTTGCAGGCATTGTTGCAATTGCGTGATCCTGTGACTGTTGCTGCTCAAAGGGGCATTCATATTGAAAAAGTATTTAATGGATAGTCATGGCTAAAGTCAGAATTACCCAGATAAAGAGCCTTATTGGCTACCCTCATCAGCAGCAAAGGCGCACCATGAGTGCCCTAGGGTTTGGGCGCCAAGGTAAAATCAATAGAAGTATTGAGCACGAGCTTACACCGGCGATACAGGGGATGATTAACAGAATAAGTCATTTAGTGATTATAGAAGAACTATAGTTATGCGATTAAATACACTTAAGCCCGCTCCCGGTGCTGTCAAGGATAGGAAACGTGTTGGTAGGGGACAAGGCTCCGGTAGAGGGGGGACCGCCACGAGAGGACATAAAGGAGCTAGATCAAGGTCAGGCTACAAGAGCAAGCGAGGTTTCGAAGGTGGGCAGTTGCCTTTACAAAGGCGTCTGCCTAGGTACGGATTCAAGAGTCCTAACAAGCTCGTCTACAAGCCCATTAACTTAGAGGTACTCCAACAACTGGTTGAGAGGGAGAAGTTGACTTGTGTCAATGAATCTGTGCTGCTCAATCATGGCCTCATAGGCAGGCGTGAGCGTTACAAAGTATTGGGCTCTGGAGTGCTAAAAGACAAGATTGATGTATCTGCTTACGCTTTCTCCGCCTCGGCACGCGCGTCTATAGAGCAATTAGGAGGAAAAGCTACCACCATTGATGTTTATGCCTAGACTCTTCCGTGTCATCAAGGATATCTTCTCTATTGAAGAGCTCAGAATTCGTATACTCAATACGGTCGTGTTCCTGCTGTTGTTCCGCTTGGGGTCTTACGTGGTTTTACCAGGCATCAATCCTACCAAGCTCACGGGTGAGGCAAAGGGGATATTTGGGCTACTGGATGCATTTTTGGGAGGTGCCTTCAGCAATGCATCTGTGCTGGGCCTGGGTGTCATGCCTTACATATCCGCCTCTATTGCTATTCAGCTTTTGACCATTGCATTCCCGTATTTTCAAAGATTACAAAAGGAAGGACATTCGGGCAGGAAAATCCTCAACCAAATGACCAAGGTACTCACCATTTTTATTGCCATAGTGCAGGCAGTGGCCTACCTGTCTACAGCGGTTTCAGAGGAAGTTGTTGTGATCAGCAGGTCTTTTTTCACGGGGTCATCCATCATTATTCTTACGGCGGGTACGATGTTTTGTGTATGGCTAGGAGATCGCATTACCGACAAAGGTATCGGCAATGGGGTTTCCATGCTTATTATGGTCGGGATTATCTCTTCTTTACCAGGAGCGCTTTTCTCAGAGATTCTTTCCAGAGGTATGCGTGGTTCTCTGGTTCTTCTCATCGAGCTCCTCTTACTTTTTGTGGTTGTGGCGGGTGTGGTGATGTTTACGCAAGCTACCAGAAGAATCCCTGTACAATATGCTAAGCAGATGGTCAGTAGCAATGTGTACGGCGGGCATAGGCAATACATACCCCTCAAGTTGAATACGCCTGGCGTAATGCCCATCATTTTTTCACAGGCACTCATGTTCTTGCCCGCGCTCATTGCAAGTATTTGGTCAGAAAAAAGCAACGTGGCGACTTTCGTGGGAAGGGTGTTTTCTGACTACACCACCTGGCAGTACAATGTAACTTTCGGATTCCTTATCATTATTTTTACCTTTTTCTACACTGCTATTACTATCAATCCTACTCAAATTGCAGATGACATGAAGCGCAACAGTGGCTTTATTCCAGGCATTAAGCCCGGGAGACCCACGTCAGAGTTTATAGACAATATTTTGAGCAGGATAACGCTACCAGGTTCTCTATTTCTCGCTGCAATAGCTATATTGCCGGCCTTTGCGCACATGGCCGGTGTGAATAGCTCATTTAGCAGATTTTATGGGGGCACCTCATTACTCATTATGGTAGGTGTGGTTCTGGACACGTTGCAGCAAGTAGAGAGTTTGCTGCTTATGCGTCGCTATCAGGGCCTGATGAGATCCGGTAGCATACAAGAATAGTTTCTAAACTGCCGCTACGTTTTGAAGAAATGGGTTTCGTAAAGCGTGAAGAAGAGGTAGCTTTAATTAGGGAAGGTGCTAAGATTTTAAGTAAAACACAGGGACAAGTTGCGAAAAAAATTAAGCCAGGAGTGACTACCTGGGAGCTAGATGCACTTGCGGAAGCATTTATTAGAGACAGTGGTGGGGTGCCTTCTTTCAAAGGATACCAAAAGTTTCCTGCTACCCTTTGTACTTCCGTTAATGAGTATGTAGTGCACGGGCTTCCCAGTAACTACGCGTTGCAGGAAGGTGATATTGTTTCTGTAGACTGTGGGGTGTACTATAAGGGATTTCACAGCGATGCGGCTTTTACTTATCCTGTGGGTGTGGTGAGTGATGAGGTAATGTCCCTACTTCGAGTAACAAAAGAGGCCTTGTACTGTGGCATTAACGAAGCTAGGGTAGGCAATAGGGTTGGAGACATTAGTTATGCTATTCAACACTATGCACAATGCCATGGCTATTCGGTAGTGAGGGAATTGGTAGGGCACGGCGTAGGAAGAGCGCTGCATGAGGACCCACCAGTGCCTAACTATGGAAGGAGAGGCCATGGTGCACAGCTTAGGCAAGGTATGGTGTTGGCCATAGAGCCGATGATTAACTTGGGAAGGAGACAAGTTGTACAGGAAAAAGGAGGAGTATTCAGGTCCTTGGACAGAAAAGTTACCGCGCACTTTGAACACACGGTGGTGGTAATGGAGAGTAAAGCCGAAATACTGACGACTTACAAGTACATAGAAGAAGTCTTCAAATTTTAGTATGGCCAAGCAAGAAGCAATTAAACAGGATGGCATTGTCGAGGTGGCTCTTCCCAACGCGATGTTTAAAATTCGTTTAGAAAATGGACATTTGGTGCTAGGGCATATCTCTGGAAAAATGAGAAAATTTTATATCAAAATATTGCCCGGAGATAAGGTCACGTTGGAGATGTCTCCTTATGATTTGACCAAAGGACGTATTGTTTACAGGTATAAGTAATACTGAACTAACCATGAAGGTAAAGGCATCTGTTAAGAAACGGAGTAGTGACTGCCAAATTGTTCGTAGAAAAGGCAGGCTGTACGTGATCAATAAAAAGAATCCAAGATTCAAACAAAGACAAGGGTAAGCATGACTAGAATATTGGGTGTAGACATTCCAGACAACAAACGGGGAGAGATTGCCCTTACTTATATTTTTGGTATCGGCCGTAGCTTGTCAAACAAGGTTCTCGAAACTGCAAAAGTACATAGAGACAAGCGCCCAGCGGATTGGACGGACGAAGAATCGAGGAAAATTCGGGAGGCTATTAGTGCGCAGTATAAAGTAGAGGGGGAGTTGCGTTCTGAAGTGCGCCTGAATATTAAGCGGTTGATGGATATTGGATCGCATCGAGGTAAGAGGCACAGGGCTGGGCTGCCCGTGAGGGGTCAGAAGACGAAGAACAATGCAAGGACGCGCAAAGGAAAGCGTAAGACAGTGGCCGGTAAGAAGCGGGCAACGAAGTAAATAACGGCCATCAGTATCCATGACACTCAATGTCTGAGGAAGCTGTCCACCTCCAGTTAAAGCTTGAGGTAGGGCTGGCATGAAGCAATGACGCAGCAAGCACTATGACAAAAAAGACGAAAAAAGATAAAACCTCGAAAAGAGTTGTAAAAGTAGAAAGAACAGGCCAGGTACATATTAAGGCTAGTTTCAACAATATTATTATCTCCTTGACGAATAGTGCCGGCCAAGTAATTTCATGGTCTTCTGCTGGTAAAATGGGATTTAGAGGATCCAAGAAGAATACACCTTACGCGGCACAGAGAGCTGCAGAGGATTGTGCCAAGGTAGCCTACGAGCTGGGCCTTAGAAAGGTCAATGCCTATATCAAGGGAGCAGGTGTCGGCCGAGAGTCCGCCGTGAGAACCATTCAAGAGGCTGGTATTGAGGTTGCAGCGATTCAAGATGTGACACCCCTGCCGCACAATGGCTGTAGACCTCCGAAGCGTAGACGCCCTTAATCTTATTCAAATTAATAAAGAAAGAAAGCATGGCAGTATACAGAGGTCCCAGAGCAAGAATAGAAAGAAGGTTCAATGACCCTATCTTCGGGCAAGGTAAGGCCCTGCATAAGAAGGGTTACCCCCCAGGTCAACATGGGAGAATACGCAGAAAAAAATCAGAATATGCGTCACAACTCATGGAGAAGCAGAAGGCTAAGTATACCTATGGATTATTGGAGAAGCAGTTTGCTAATCTTTTTCATAGAGCCGTTAGAAAGAAGGGAATAACAGGTGAGGTATTATTACAGTTTTTGGAAGCACGTTTAGATAATACAGTCTATCGTTTAGGTATAGCTCCTACAAGGAGGGCTGCCAGGCAGTTGGTGCTACACAAACATATTACTGTTAATGATGCTGTCGTCAATATACCCTCTTACACCTTGAAGCCAGGTGATTTAATTGGTGTACGCGACAAATCTAAGTCGTTGGACGTTATCAAAGACAATGTCACTGCCCCACACAAAGGCTACACGTGGCTGGAGTGGGATGGTACGCAAATGAGAGGGAAGCTTGTGGCGCTACCATCTAGAAAGGAAATTCCCGAAAAAATTAATGAGCAGAGTATTGTTGAACTATATTCCAAATAGGCATTAATACTTTTTGTTTCTTTCTGAAGATCTTAATAAAAAGAACAACAACAATGTCAGCAATAGCGTTTCAAATGCCTGGAAAAGTCTCGATAGAAAAAGCAGACAATTTTTATAGTACCTTCACTTTTAAACCCCTTGAAAAAGGATACGGAGTCACTATTGGGAATACCTTGAGAAGGGTACTACTCTCTTCATTGGAGGGATATGCGATTACGTCGGTCAAAGTCCCTGGAGTACAACACGAATTTTCTGCTTTAAAGGGTATAGTAGAAGACATAGCAGAGTTGGTGCTCAATTTAAAGCAGGTACGATTCAAAAAAGTAGCTGGCCATGCGAGTGATAAGATATTTGTCTCAATAAAAAAACAGGAAGTATTTAGGGCGGGCGACCTTATTAGGTTTACATCGGCTTTGGAGGTGCTCAACCCAGATTTTGTCATTTGCCATCTTGATCCATCTGCTAGCATCGAGCTGGAAATTACGGTGGAGAAAGGCAGGGGCTATATTCCTGCAGAGGAGAATAAACCGGCCAACGCGGCCATTGGTGTTATTGCTATCGATGCGATTTTCACACCTATTAAAAGTGTTAGCTATAGGGTAGAAAATATAAGGGTGGAGCAGAAAACGGATTATGAGAAGTTGATCATTGACATACAAACAGACGGCTCCATCAACCCAGAGCAAGCGCTCGAGCGTGCTTCTAAGCTTATTATCGATCATTTTCTTCTATTTTCGGACGACAACATGGTACTGGAAACTTCAAGTGACGAAGAGACAGTTATCGTAGATGAGGAGCTACTGCGTGTGCGCAAGCTACTCAAAACCCCACTTGCTGAACTTGGTTTGTCCGTCAGAGCCTTCAATTGCCTCAAGGCTGCAGAGGTAAAAACCTTGAGCGATCTGGCAGGACTGGAGGTTTCCGATATGATGAAGTTCCGGAATTTTGGTAAAAAATCACTCAAAGAACTTGAGGAACTCATAACAAACAAAAATCTGAGCTTTGGCATGGATCTATCCAAATATAAGTTGGACGAGGCCTGAGCACATGGTATAGCATCTTGCTCAACGCTGTTCCAGCGACAATTTTTTAGTAAGACCAGATTTGACTAAAGAAAAGAATGAGACACGGAAAAAAATTTAATCATTTGAGTAGGCCAGCTGCTCACAGGAAAGCATTGCTAGCCAACTTGGCTAAGTCATTGATTATACACAAGCGGATCAATACCACTCTGGCCAAAGCTAAAGCATTGAGAAAATTTGTGGAACCTATTCTGACGAAGGCTAAGAACGATACTACCCATGCCAGGAGAGTAGTATTTTCTTATTTTCAAGACAAAGTACCTGTTAAGGAGTTATTCGATAATATTGCTGCCAAGGTTGCGGATAGACCTGGAGGCTACACGCGCATTATTAGACTAGGGAACCGCTTGGGCGACAATGCTGAAATGTGTATGATCGAGTTGGTGGATTATAATGAACTTTTTCAGAAGGGAACTAAGTCGGAGAAATCCAAGACGAGAAGGAGCAGAGCAAAGGTGGCAGCTACAAGAGAATTACCCCAAGTACCTGCCCATGAAAAAGTCGACCCAGTCTCTACATCCACGGTCAGTCCGCAGGGTGACGAGCACAAGGAGGAGTTACCACCAGTAGGAGAGGTTGCACAGCTAGAAACCAAAGACTAGGATACCCTTGTGTTGGGGGTCTAGTCTTCAACAAAAAGACTGCTACTGATGCAAGCAAGGATGGTTGTCAACGCCTAGCTATGAGGTAGTGGCTAATCAGAATGTCGTATTCTTATCTAATGCCTCCTTATTCTCTCTCATCGCAACCGCAGTTATCATGAGAGCGGTGTGCTCTTGTTTTTTAGCGACGATACCCCCATCACATAGCTAAGAGATTTTTAACACCGTATCATGAGTAAGATCAAAGACATTCGTGCCAGACATATTTTAGATTCTAGAGGAAATCCCACCGTTGAAGTAGAGGTATGTACCCAAGATGGGGCTATAGGCGTGGCTGCTGTGCCCTCAGGTGCATCTACAGGTAGCCATGAGGCACTTGAACTGCGTGACACAGATAATCCACAGTATTTAGGAATGGGTGTTCAAAAGGCTATCAAACATGTTAGGGAAGTTCTAAAAGAGGAGCTTATAGGTATTTCTGTCTTTGAGCAGGGATACGTAGATCGGCTCATGTTAGAGTTAGATGGCACCTCTAATAAGTCCAGGTTGGGTGCCAATGCGCTCCTAGGTGTTTCCCTAGCGATAGCTAAGGCGGCGGCTTTGTCTGCTAAGATGCCTTTATATCGCTATCTAGGAGGTACCAATGCCAATACCTTACCGACACCCATGATCAATATACTCAATGGAGGTGTGCATGCAGACAATGCTGTCGACTTGCAAGAATTCATGATTATGCCCGTCAATGCAGTTAGTTTTTCCGAGTCTTTGCGTATGGGTGTAGAAGTATTTCATCATCTAGGGAGGTTACTAAGAGCTAATTCATTTTCTACTAATATTGGCGACGAGGGTGGATTTGCTCCCAGTGTTTCCTCCAATGAAAAAGCTGTAGAATTAGTATTACAAGCTGTTGAGAAGGCTGGCTATCGGCCAGGAGAGGATATCTTTATTGCATTGGATGCTGCTGCTTCTGAGTTTTATGATTCACAAGAAAAGTGCTACTTCCTTCGAGGAACTTCTGGTAAAAAATACTCTTCTGCAGAACTTGTGGCGTTTTGGGAAGACTGGTTATGTAAATATCCCATTCTATCTATTGAGGATGGGATGGCAGAAGATGATTGGGAAGGATGGCGGCAGCTGACTGCTGCTGTGGGCGACCGTGTTCAGCTCGTAGGAGATGATCTGTTTGTGACCAATTCAGAAAGATTGCAGCATGGCATCAATATGAAGACAGCCAATGCAATCCTCATCAAGATGAATCAGGTAGGTACACTCAGTGAGACGCTGGAAACGGTGAAGCTAGCCCATAAGCATGCTTACAACAGCATCGTATCGCATCGTTCGGGAGAGACAGAAGACACTTTTATCGCCGATTTGGCCGTTGCTTTAAACACTGGCCAGATTAAAACAGGTTCCGTCTCGCGCTCTGATAGAACCGCAAAGTACAACCAACTGTTGCGCATTGAAGAGACATTAGGTGATGGAGGCCGATTCGCTGGCAAGCCGTTTTAGAAAATAATTTGAACCTATGCGCGTCATGTGGAAAAAACTTCCTCACTGGGCGAAGAGCTTTTATTTTCTGTCAGGACTGGGGTTCTTGTTTTGGATGCTTTTTTGCGACGCGGAAGATTTTTTTACGCAATATCAATTGAGGAACAAGCTGAGATGCTTAGCAGAAGAGAAGCGCCACTATCTAAAGCAAATAGAAAAGCTACAACAAGACAAGAAAGAATTGGTAAGTCATGAAGACTTACTAGAGAAGTTTGCTAGAGAAAAGTACTTCATGAAAAAAAAGACAGAAGATCTCTACGTCATCGTCGATGAATGAGTCGTTGGGTTGTATAGTGGTCAACTTAAGAAGGCTGTACTATCAAATCATTACATAGCGCATCATTTTCCCTGCCTTGCATGTTCCTCTTCAGTGAACTATTAACCCTTGTAGGAGGTACTATCATCCAATATGTTGCAGACGCCCCAATCAGCAATATATTGCTAGATAGTAGGAAGCTCTCAACTACTGCTGATAGTCTATTCTTGGCTATGCGGGGCCAGTATCACAACAGTCACCAGTTTCTACCGGTAGTTTATGGGCGAGGCATCAGGAATTTTGTGGTAGAAGAAGGCAGTGAAGTTGCTTATGAGCAGCTCAAAAATGCCAACGTTATTCGAGTAGCCAACAGTATTGACGCTTTGCAACGGTTGGCGGCTCACCATAGAAATCAGTATCAGTTGCCCCTTCTGGCTGTTACGGGAAGCAATGGGAAGACCATCGTCAAGGAGTGGCTTAGTCAGCTGTTGTCCTTGAAGTACGCTGTGGTGAAAAGCCCCAAAAGTTACAACTCACAAATCGGTGTCCCCTCCTCAGTGTTTCTGATGCACGCAAATCACGAGTACGGTGTTTTTGAGGCAGGTATCTCGAGGCCTGGGGAAATGGCAAAATTGGAGGACATTCTTAAGCCTACTCTTGGTATGTTCACCAACATAGGCCCGGCACATGACGCAGGTTTTGTTACCCAACAGCAGAAACTCAACGAAAAGGCACTACTATTCAGGAGGTGCCAGAGGATTTACTATTGTCTCGATCATACACCCATCCATCAAGTTTTGATGACGCTGTATCACAATAAAGTACAGCTGGTGACTTGGTCTTTGTTTGACAATGCTGCCGACTACAAGATCCAAAAGTACTTACTAGCCACAGAGAAGCAGACAAAGCTTATAGTAGTCACTCGGTGGCAGTGTTATACTTTTATCTTACCGTTCCAAGACGATTTTTCTATAGAAAATGCAATCCACTGCATTGTATTCCTGTTGCAAGAAGGCTTTAGTACTGCTATGATACAGGAACCTCTTACGAAGCTTAGATCGGTACCTATGCGCATGACTTTGAAGGAAGGCATTAACAACTGTCAGGTGATCGATGATACTTATAATAACGATTTAGTAGGCTTGCAGGGAGCCTTGGACTTTATGGCTCAACAGAATAAGGCCTCTCGAAGAACAGTGGTGCTATCTGATTTGCCACAAACTGGTGTAGCCGCCGAGTCACTTTACCTACAAGTTGCACAGCTTCTTAAGGGCAAGCAAGTAGACCGGATCATCGGAATAGGCAAGGAGCTAACTGCGTACGCTGAAGCTTTTGCACCGTTTGATACCTGCTTTTACGAAAACACCGAAGCATTACTTAAAGAGAATATTCAGCAAATATTTAGCGATGAATTAATACTTGTGAAGGGTGCGAGACGTTTTGGCCTAGAGAGGGTGGTAGATCGGTTGCAGCAAAAAGTACATAGTACTGTTCTTGAAGTAGATCTAGATGCTGTCACCCATAATCTCAACTTTTTTCGAAGTAAACTATTTGAGGGAACCCGACTGATGGTCGTGGTCAAAGCCCTGGCATACGGTAGTAGTAGCTTTGAGATTGCACACCTTCTTCAGTACCACCGTGTGGATTACCTGGCAGTGGCATATGCCGATGAGGGCATGTTGCTGCGTGCACATGGCATTACACTCCCCATCATGGTGATGAATCCTACGCCAGAGAGCTTTGATAAGCTTCTTGAGCACCGCTTAGAGCCGGAGGTATACAGCCTCAAGTTGCTGCGTGAATTACGTGATTTCTTGGCCCTTCGGAATAAGTGTATTGATATACACCTGAAACTAGAAACAGGAATGTATCGGCTGGGGTTTGAGGAGCAAGAGCTCAGTACACTTGTACAGGTATTGTCTACCTCGCCAGCCATTCGCGTAGTGGGTATCATGAGTCACCTGGCTGCTGCTTCCGACCAGCAACATGATGGTTATACCAGACATCAATTTGCGCTGTTTACGAAACATGCCAACTATATCGAAAAAAAGCTGGATATCCGTGTAATCAAACACCTACTCAATTCTTCGGGTATTCTTCGGTTTCCTGAGTACCAGTTAGGTATGGTTCGATTAGGCATTGGCTTGTATGGTGTAGGAGTGGGTAAGGAGGTACAGCAGTGCCTTGAAGTTGCTAGCACGCTTAAGACTGTTATTTCTCAGATTAAAATGATTCCCCAAGGAGCAACGGTTGGTTACGGAAGACAAGGCGTTGCCAAAAAAAATATGCGGATTGCTACCCTAGCTATTGGCTATGCTGACGGATTTAACAGGGTACTGAGCTATGGTAAAGGTAGTGTCTGGATCAATGGCCATTTCGCTCCCATCGTAGGTGCTATTTGTATGGATATGAGTATGGTAGATGTCACGAATATACCTGCTGCTGAGGGGGATACGGTTATCATCTTTGGTAAAGCGTTACCTATTGCTGAATTAGCTGCTTCTATGGGTACCATTGCGCATGAAGTACTGACGAACGTGAGTGAACGGGTGAAGAGGATATATTATGCAGGCTAAAAGGCTATCTCCTCATTAATCAACAAAAATGCTCAGTGCTATCAGGCAAGATGACCTCACTGCGCTGGGCCAGCACTGGCAACTACTCCAGCACCTACGAGTCATGGAACGTCCTGAGGTGGAGCAACTCATCG
>CAYVYH010000018.1:0-22032 GCA_964455155.1 uncultured Cytophagales bacterium
AAGATCTCATGGATGTCTGATGGGAGGAGGGGCTCTTCTCCCACCTCCCCAAGGTGTGCCCTCCATGCCTGCGAACCAAAGGCCTGAAGGGGAATCGTCGTCGAAGCCGAGGGCTCTTGCAGACGAACACCCTGCTGTTGTGACCGTTCGACCGAAATACAACTACCTGATCGATACGCAAGGTAGGCCTGTTCGGGGAGCTGAGTATCCTCCTGACCTTCTTTTCCTGAGGCAGAGAGGCTGTGTGCAACCTCTCCCAACGAACCTAACCCGCTTACGTAGACGTATGGCACAGGGGGCGATGCGGGGGACGTATGAGGGTCAGATAGCGTGCGCATACAAGACGGCGGTGACCATACACTTTGCCCCTGCAATGCACCAAGAGACGCTTCAACACTTCTATCTCCTAAGCTAGCTACAGAGAACGTATGCTCGTGCTCATGGGGCCCAGCGTCGGGCGCAAGCATTGTTTGACACTGGCCTCTCTGCTGACTCAACAGAACACTCTCACTAGAGGAAACAGCAGCAAGAAAGCGTGACATCCCTGGTACTGGAACAGTAGTCAAAACCGGTGATATGGCAGCAGGCTCGGCTAAGGACACACCGCCCAGCACATCTACACCGCGCACATCGGTACGTGAGACAACAGGAGCGGGCATACTTAACGACGAGGCCCCGCCTTCCCCCCGCACATGGTTATCCGTCGTTCGGTTCTCCTGCTTGAGCATAGGCTCGTCGACAATTGCATGCAGACTCGGCTTGCAACCCTGCAACAACAAGCCATACAGCGCAATTGCTACCACTAGGCGATTCAACAAAGAATGGAACATGATCAAAGAAGGTAGGTGAGACATTTAGCACGTGCCGCCACGCAACAAGACACCACAGGCCGCAAATCTTCGGTTTTTAATGCAAAAGCAATTCTCTCAAATTGAGGTTTATCGTGCAATAGGGGGCTCATGACAAAAATTTTACACAACCGCATAAAATATGCCTACAGGGCAACACATTAAGGCGCAATCACAACAAAAGGCACATCTTAATATTTTCGTCTTTCTTTTTGAGGAAGAAAAGCTCCAGTGCGTTTAGTTTGTCCTGAACACACGCAACGGCAGACAACCCCCTCACTTATGTCTCAGCCCGCACCGCCATAGCCAGGAAAATCGTGGAAACCATTAATACACCATGGTCTTGCGACTCCTCGACTCAGGAAAAAATACCTTTTGGTCGCCACCTCCCCCCGACACTCCCCAAAAAGCTTTCTATCCATGACAAGGTTTTGAGGATCACTGTCGCCGCCTAAGGTACAAAATTAATACCCCTGTCTGTTTTATTTTCTGCACAATATTAGTAACCATACCATCAATCAGCTTGCCCCAGTTGTAGCACTCATAGTGCCATTAGCTTAAGATAATGGGTGGTATGGCCCAAGCAGCATGCCCAAACCCCACTTTACGTTTACAACGATAAGCAGTGGGGATCAAGCAGCCCATTAATGACAGTTGGTGAGCACTATCCAATGAGAAGGAACATCCAAAAAATTAAGTCTTGCAGTGTTACAGCATTGAATAAGTGCTTGGATAACGCTATAATAGAGTCTTGTTCCTGTGGGCATATGCCGCTACCAGGGAGCGTTGTGCGGCATGCTGTGCTTCAGGTGAACTTTGGTGGGGTGTGTTCTCTCTACCCTTCTTGCCGCCCCTCACGATGATCACTGGGGGCAAAAGCAGAGGTTGGTGTGCCAATCGGCATCCCAGGTGAAAGACAGAAGATAAGCTTTAATGCAGTGTGTGTTCATGGTATCGACTCTTGAGGCATGTGACTGCGCCCTGGTGTCAGACCGAAGGTAAAACCATCAAACCGAAGATTTAAGGCTCATGCGCCCCCTTAACCTGCCTACTTTTGCGTACAGGATCCAGACTTCTCAGGCAGGGCACCAAATTTTTGACATAGTACGTAGGAAATATGTGAAATTAACACCCGAGGAGTGGGTGAGACAGCACTTTTTACATTATTTGATTGGTCACCTTGCTTATCCGAAATCGTTGTTCAGATTGGAAAAGAGTGTAGGGTCTAACCACCTCCGACATAGGCCAGATATGGTGGTGTATAACCGCGTGGCAAGACCCTTAATGCTTGTAGAGTGTAAAGCATCCAACACTCACATCAACCATGGGGCTTGGAGGCAAATAGCACGCTACAATGCTTATTTTAATGCCCAGCTGTTGGTGATTACTAACGGGATCAGGCACTTTTGCTGGCAACTAGACTATGTGCAGGGAGAACATACACTACTAGAAGAAATTCCCTGTTTCGATTCGCTCGCTGCAAGCTAAGTATCTACAACTCGATACGAGCCCCGGGGCACGTTTGTTGAGGCATGAAGTACTTCTGCGTTGTCTTCCGTATCACAAACAAAAAGAATATGCTATGGTATCAAACACAAAAAAGTACATAGAAACGCACCAGGGCCGTTTTCTAGACGAGCTGATGGATTTTTTGCGTATTCCTTCTGTGAGCACCTCAAAAGAATATGCTACAGAGGTACACAAGGCAGCGGCATTGGTCAAACAAAGACTATCAGAGGCGGGTGCCGATGAAGCGATGCTGATCGACACCCAAGGCCACCCTTTGGTGTATGCTGAGAAGATGGTCGATGCAGGCCTACCCACCGTACTGGTGTATGGACACTACGATGTGCAGCCAGCAGATCCTTATGAACTTTGGGAAACGCCGCCTTTTGAGCCCGTCGTGAGAGCCCATAAAATCTATGCCAGGGGGGCTTCAGATGACAAGGGGCAGGTGTACCTCCATATCAAGGCATTGGAAACGATGCTGGCTACTCAACAGCTACCCTGCAATATTAAATTTTTGATCGAAGGAGAAGAAGAGAACGGCTCTGAAGGGCTGACTCACTTTCTTGGGAATCAGAAAAACGCTGCTTTGCTCCAGTCAGACGCTGTACTTGTCTCAGATACTACCTTGTTATCCATGGAGCAGCCTTCACTTACTATAGGGCTGAGAGGTATAATTTATTTGGAGATAGAGGTGACGGGGCCTAACAGAGATTTACACTCTGGTGTTTATGGTGGCGCGGTGGGCAATCCCATCAACATACTCTGCCAGATGATCGCTGCACTGCAAGATGAGCACCACCGCATCACTATTCCTGGCTTTTACGACCGCGTGGCAGTACTCCCAGAGCACGATCGACAAACGTTAGCCAAAATCCCTTTTGTACTCTCTGACTATCAAAATTCCTTGGGTATAAAAGCTGTGGCAGGTGAACGAGGTTATAGTACCCTGGAACGTACTGGTATTAGGCCTTCTTTAGACATCAACGGTATTTGGGGAGGTCATGTGGGCGAGGGTGGAAAAACAGTTTTACCTTCAAAAGCACATGCCAAACTCTCCATGCGTCTTGTACCTCATCAAGAGGCGCGGGAAATTGTTGCTCAATTCACCAAATACTTTGCCGCACTAGCCCCCAAAGGTGTCACGGTTGAAATAAGAGTGGTACATGGCGATAGCAATGCGGTGGTCGTTAATACTGACTCTGTAGCTTTGCAGGCAGCTATCAAGGCTTTTGAAGAGGTTTGGGACAAAACACCACTACTAACGAAAGACGGGGGTAGTATTCCCATCATTTCACAATTCAAAGAGGTGTTGAACCGCGATATTGTGCTGATGGGCTTCGGCCTCGATTCAGATGCTATTCACTCGCCTAATGAACATTTTGGAGTAGCTAATTTCTTTAAGGGTATTCATACGGTGATTGCTTTCTACAAGTACTTTGCCTCCCTACATGCATAGTGGCTACCCATCCGTTCCACGCGATGCACGGTATAAGGATTGGTTTTTTTAGAACGATAGGCTATATTCGCCGCTTCTACGGTTTGAGCTCCGGGCTTTGCATGGAAGAAAAACCGAGTAACCCAATCTGGGGAATTAGCTCAGCTGGCTAGAGCGTCTGCCTTGCACGCAGAAGGTCATCGGTTCGACTCCGATATTCTCCACTTTCCTTGTACACGGTTGCTAGAGCTAGGCCCCTGCTGCTAAGGCCTACTCAGGGAACATGCTCTTCTATGTTGTGAGGAGTTATCGGTGTCCCATGTGTGAAATGTATCGCGATCTTTGCTGCCATGCCTTAGAAATAGTGGGGCGGCCACATGCGAGGCATTTCCCTTTTAATCTTTTAACCACCATCAGCTCCACTACGTCCCGCGTCTCAAGACCTAATGAACATGCTGGTGAGGAGTCGTTGTGCCAGCATGCCTTTGGGCAGTACCCAAACCACGAGAGGTTGATCGGTTAACCACTCATGCTGTTTCCCTATTTGAGATGCTCCATCGAGACTCCCCAAAAGTATAGTACTCATGGGCTTTCGCCCGCTGCCGCTGGCGTGGATGGCTACTAGCAAATTACACTTACCTGTCTTACTCTTTTGCTCGGACAAAAACGGATAAGCACCTCCTAAGATCCCGTTAACGTTACTCGGCAATGCTGGCTCTGCATCCACATCGCTCAAATGAACCGTCCAAGGGGGCCTTTACCAAACATTGCCGAAAGTGTCTGTGCCGTTTTTGAGATGTATGGCAGGTATGCAATTTTTCGGTCCTGGCTATACCAATTGGTGGCATCGCACCAAGGGCATAGGCACTATGGCTATAAAATACCAGCACCTGCACGAGCTAGCACATAACGATTGCAACCTTTGAAGCAAGAACCGCCTGGCAGAGATATGACCAGACTCTACGACAAAAAATACCAACGTGCGCGTTCTTGACTGACGGCAGTAGCGTGATGCTATGGAGACGGCACTCCTTGTAGCACTAGGCCGTTCGAAGAGCGAGATGAAGAGCTTAAATACCTTCCTAAGAAGGCTTTTCAATGATGATGTTATGGTTAGTATATATACAGATATCTGCTGCCACTGTGAGGCTCTCTCTAACCATCTCCTCCGCACTCAAGTGTGGGGCATGCTTTTTGAGGGTCACGGCTGACGATTGCGCATACATACTACCAGATCCTATCGCAGCAATTTGGTTATCAGGTTCTATGACGTCCCCTGTTCCAGAGATAATGAGTAATTCTTCTGCGTTAGCTACTACCAGCATGGCTTCTAAGCGCCTCAGGTAACGGTCCGTACGCCAATCCTTGGCGAGTTCAATGGCAGAGCGTTTCATATTGCCCGCGTAGCTCTGTAGCTTTTCATCAAAACGTTCTAACAACGTAAATGCATCTGCCGTAGAACCAGCAAAGCCCGCTATAATTTTGCCATCTAATAGCTTCCTAAGCTTCCTGACGTTGCTTTTGGCGATAGTATTGCCTAGGGTAGCTTGTCCGTCTGCACCAACGGCAACGTCACCATTGTGCATAATAGCAAGTACTGTTGTGGATTTGATTTGAGTCATATTATCAGATCGACGGGTTTGTTTGGGTAATGGCGAAACTCACTAAGCTAGTTGGTTAATGAACCAGCATTCTTATTGGATCTTCCAATAGTGCCTTGAAGGTTCGCAAGAAAGAGGCTCCCACAGCTCCATCCACTGCTCTATGATCACAAGAGAGTGTTGCTTTCATGACGTGTCCAGGTATTACAACGCCATCCCTCACAACAGGCACCTGTTGAATCTCGCCAATGGCTAAGATACAGGCTGCCGGAGGATTCACAATGGCAGCAAAAGACTCGATACCTAACATGCCCAAGTTAGAGATGGTAAATGTGCTCCCCTCCAGCTCCTTAGGCCTCAGCTGTTGCCCATGTGCTTTCTGAACAAGAGTTTTTGTCTCTACTGCAATATGTGCTAGCGATTTGCTGTCAACAAAATGTAATACAGGGACTACTAGTCCCCCTTCCACTGCTACGGCCATACCCATATGGATGTGCCTGTTGTAGCGTATTGTGTCCTGGCGCCATGCCACATTAATAGCCAGGTGCTGCCTGATAGCCACGGCTGCTGCTTTAACAACGATGTCGTTAACAGACACTTTAATTCGTGCGTATTCGCTGATACTAGAGCGTACAGCCACTACTTGATCCATGGCTATGCTAACAGTCAAATAAAAATGGGGTGCATTCAATTTGCTCTCTGTCAGGCGCTTGGCCATGGCTTTACGCATGTTTGAAATAGGAATATCTTCATACTCCTCTCTACCTACCACAGAAGGCAGGGTAACGTTAGGCAAGGCTTCTTTGAATTGAGGCGTGTCTACAGCATTTTCCACATCACGCTTGATGATGCGCCCCCCCTCTCCAGTACCCTGAATGTCGGCTAGTACATAGCCTTTTTCTTGCGCCATTTTTTTAGCTAATGGTGAAGCCAGTATGCTGGGTGGCGAGGGGGGCGATGTATGCCCTGAAGTTGGTATTGTGCTGTGTGCTGGCGTCACTGGCGGTGTTGCTACCATATTCTCTTCCTGCTGCTCAGGACGCTGCTTGGTAGCTTCCAGTAGTGTCGTGATATCCTCTCCTGGGTTGCCAATGATGGCAAGTATCGCGTTGATAGGTACGGTCTCTCGTTCTTTTGCCCCGATGTAGAGCAGAGTGCCATCTTCATAGCCCTCCAGTTCCATCGTAGCTTTATCTGTTTCTATCTCTGCCAGTATATCTCCCGCTTTCACAGCGTCTCCTTCTTTTTTCAACCAGGTGACAATGACCCCCGCTTCCATGGTGTCACTCATCTTCGGCATTCTAATCACTTCAGCCATAGTACACTTTCATTAGGCGTCAAAAATAGGGGATAACGAAGAAAATGAAAATCTGTAGTCATTGGCTACCCTTTTGAGATTTCCTAGGCGTCATGAAATTGTTTCAACATCTCATGGGGGGTTACGCCTAGCACTGTGTTTTTGATCCTCGTAGTAGCACAGCTTATCTCAAGTTGTCGTGTCTCTGAAAACCAATCTACAGATGACTTCTCCTAACCACTCATTACAAAATCAAGCAAGTACATTGATAACCAATCAACTCAATCATAAAATAGAAACACCCGGACACACCTTGCTGGGATACCACACTACGAGAACCAATGAAGGCGTCGCGCAAAACTTACGTCTCTGCTGCACCACTCGAGATGTGCCCAGACCTCTAGGAAATAGAGTCCCTATCTACCTTCAACCCTATCTCAATCAAAAATTAGTAGGTACTGAGAAGGAAGAGGCAAACAACTTTTGACCTTTGCAATGGCCTCGAAGGAATAGAGGGCTTTTGCAGAAGCACAGTCTATCAACAAAACTTGATCGGTACAGCCAGATCAATACTCCCCAAAGATTGGGGGTATTGAAGAACTATGCTTACATGCTCTTCATACTCAGATCGAAGGAAAAAGCGCCTCTTCTCCGTTCTATCTCATAATTATACCGTATCCCTAAAGATAGCTGAGGCAAGCTGAATAGGTTCAAAAGATGGCAATCTGCTAACAATACCACATAAATTTCGTTTTTGTACTGCATGGCATCCTTGATGCTTTCTTTCCTAACACGCTGAAAGGTGTCACAACCTCCGCTTATCATGTGGGTGGGTAATATGATTAAAGACTCCTTATCGTGTATCTTACTCTCACATTGAAATCGATAGCCAACTTTAGCACGAAAACGCTTCAGATAAAGCCAATAACCTACGTTCCAGTCGGGGTAACCGAGCGGGAAGGCATACCTTACACAGGCATGTGGCGTCTTCTTGCACGATTTTTCTACGGATTCTAATACATCGCCTGGGACAAATGCTCTAAGCTGGTTCCTGAATTCTACTACATTGCGTGTCAAGACTTTATATTTATATCCCCCACACAAGCGGAGTGCATGATGCTTGGCAAAGCCCGGGAAATATAGGAGGGCGTCGACAGCAGCAGAAGACTCTAAATGTGCTTTAGTCCCTCCATAGGGCGTGTGTTGGTATCCTATGGTGAGTTGCTGCTGCCAAAGAGGGTAGGTAATATCCCGAGGACTGGCTCTATAGTTTCTACTAACGCTGCCTGTGTACGTTTGTGTGTACCAAGTTACACGGGTGCTGTTATGTAGATCGCCTACGATGTCTAGGGAGTGCTTGTAGGTGTACTGGCCATATTGCGCGGTCCAGGGTGTTTTTAGCTTTAAAGACAACATACGGTGGTATATCAATCTTTCTTGATTGCCCTGGAGCGCGCCTGTGAGGCTGATGATAGGGTACCAAGCTTGACAGGTGAGTTTTGCCGAGGCAGTACCAATCTTTTTTCTGAAATCGTGTAAGTAGTCTATGTCTAGCTCTGTCGTACCCAGTAAGTCTTTAGATTGTAGGATATTGAATTGCGCTTGCTGCAGCGTCTCCGTGAGATTTTGAGGGTCTTCTCTATTCCACTTAACATCCTTGACGCCGAGCCAACTGTGTATATTGAGCCAATGTCTTTGGGGATGGTAGCGTTTGACAGGGTACGTATGGTTAGGGACATGCTGCAACACATCGACATTCCCTTCCTGTTCTACAAGTGGTGTGTAGTAGTCTACAGACCTATCTTCAACCTGTGCCAGGGGAATCCACTGTGTCGGGTCGAGGGGCATCTTCACCACATCCATTCCATTCTGTGTAAAATCATTGAAGATGAGCCAGCAGCCATCCGCTGAAATGGTAGGATTGTAAGCACCATATTTTCTGGACGTCACCTGATATCGTTGGCATGTGGCAAGGTCGATGGCATAAATGTTGTCGATCCCGCTGTAATCACTATGGTAAAACACGTACTTTCCTTGCACCGTAGGACAGCCTAGGTGCTCGGTTGTGTAGGGCAACAAATCTTGCGTTGTGCCCGCGGCAATATCAATGTGTGTGATAGTTACTTTGGACTGCGCGTTTTTTATTACAACAATTTTCTTACCTGCTTCTGACCACTGAGGCATCAGGTAATAGTGATTGTCAGGATTCGGGAGACGCTGCAACACTTTGCCAGTTTCAGCATCCAGAATTACTAAATGGTGGTTATAACGCTCATCGCTTTCAGAGGCAACAATTTGAGTAGCATCAGGGGACAATGCTGCTGTGCCATACCTACTTTTTTTTGTGAGTGTCTTAAGTCGCTTGGTTTGGATGTCGTAATATTGTATAACCCTATAAGAGCGATCTTCCCAAATAGCGTCCTTAATTTCCTCCACCCATATCATTTTATTCTGTGCCATCGAGAAGCCAACATGCACATCGATGTTACCAGGCGTCCGTATTTTTCGGATAAGCTGCTTGCCGTCTATGCATACAAACTGTGGTACTGTGTCTATACCCGATTTAACCACAATAACTGACCCGTCTTTGCCTAGCTGCGGAAAAGCATAATCCGTGTAGTCTGTAGTATTTCTTGGGTTTAGCCTTGTTACTGGGGTAAGTCGAAGGTCGTTTAATTGCTCTTGCCACAAGGACTTGAGTTCCTGCTTGGCTTCCTCGTGAATTTGCAGTAAGCTCTTTCCAGTAATTTTCTTGATGGTAGTGTAAAACAGTCTAGGTGAGGTAGTTTTGCAAAAAATATTCGCTAGCACACTAGGGCCATATTTTCTACGTAAATAAGTTGTGAGATAATAACCTAACTTATACTCGTCGGGGATTTGATCTTTGAAGGAGCCACAAAGCTGTTGGTAGTAGCCAAAGCCCCCGCGTTCCAACAGGCTGGCTTTATAGAGGCGCGCAAAACCAGGCATACGCCCCCGGCCACTTCGGGTCAACGCTGTCTCGGTACCTACCGCATCACCCTCCCAAAACCATTTGGGAATGTTAAGACACGGCACCGCTGTTAAGAAATAGTCCCCTCCTAGTCGGTACGCCAGTTGGTTAAAGTTTTGCTGCAACCTTGCATACTGCGCAACATGCCTCAGCTCGTGTACCGCCAGCAGACTCAGCCAATCATTGGTACCTAGGAGGTCGTAGTCCTGAGAAGGAAAAGTACAAAACTCGATCCTGCGCGGCATGAGTGACACAAAACCCGAAGAACAGGCTGCTTGGTTTCTGAGTATAAGTGTAATCCTAGCGGGCTTAATTCCCAATGATTGGTAAACCGGTCCATACAGGTGTTCCAGCGTGTTTGCCATCCGTCGTGCTTCTCGACTGATGTTGCCTTTGAAAATAATGTCAACATGGCGCGCGCGTATGCGATACCACTGCATCGGATCAAGTGACTGGCCCCACAACTGCGTATTAACAGCAAGCACCAGCACAACGCCGATAATTAAGTATATACAAGCTGGCTTATTCATGGCATGGAGCGTATATGCGTAACATCGCACTTGCAAACTTATTTGGGTACGATCCTATATAGAATAATGCCCAAAATGGAAAAAACAATGTTAGGCATCCAAACGGTCAAAAGAATGTGCGTGCCCTTGGCCTCTGCGAATCCTTTAGCAAACAGAAAACAGGCGATGTACACGAAGGCAAGGATAAACCCTACTGCAAGCTGCAAGCCAATGCCCTTTCTCGTCTTGCGTGCCGAAACTACAACGCCCATAAAAGTCAAAACAACAGCCGCAAAGGGGGACATGTAGCGCACATACTTGTCTGTCAAGAAGATATGTACATTGTCTGCTCCCTTACTTTTCAGTGCCTCAATTTGGGTATTTAGTTCAGGCAGCGTCAGTGTTTCATGTAGATTCGGATTCATGTTGAAGTCATCAGGGCGAATATTCAAAACCACGTTCAGGGTACTCCCATACTGGATACACTCTTCTGTACCCTCTATTTTTCTAATTATCCAATCTTGGAGCTGCCATTGCTCTTCTTCCTGCAGCCATTGTATACTTTTGGCCGATAACTTTTCTATGAGCTGATTGTCCCTGATCGTCTCTATGGTCACATTCGTACCTGATTGGTTGTAGGTACGATAATGTTCTACATAGAAATAGCGATCTGGCGGCATTCTGATATGGAGATGTTGCGCATTATTGTAATAAAATTTAGTAATGTATTCTGTTTCAAACGCTACCCGCTTCATGTTGGCTTTGGCAAGAATCCAGCCTGTCAGTACAAAACTACAGAGTGTAATGGCTGTAGCACCTACCAAATACGGAGCCAGAAAACGAAAGAAACTAACACCGCTACTCATAACGGCAATGATCTCTGTACGTTGTGCAAGCCTGGAGGTTACAAATACAGTCGTGACAAATACACTGATCGGTGTGATGAAGTTAATGATGAAGGGGACGTACCCATAGTAGTAGTAGTCAAGTATCTCCTTATACTCCAGCTTGTGCTTCACAAACTGCCCATTCTTCTCGGTGAAATCGATCAACGCGATGATCGCGGTAAGCATCAGTAGGATAAATAGAAAAGAGTATAAAAATCTCTTGAGTATGTACTGGTCCAATAGTTTCATGACGACGTCTATACTTTTTCCATAAACACTTTGATGATTTTGTCCTTCCATGCCTTAAAAGTACCCGCCACAATATGTAACCTTGCTTGCCTGACGAGCCATAGGTAAAAAGTGAGGTTGTGTACACTCGCGATCTGAATACCTAACAGCTCTTGAGAGCGAAACAGGTGATGCAGGTAGGCCTTAGTATAATGGGTGCTAACGTATCCACCCAGATGTTCGTCGATAGGGCCAAAGTCTGTTTTCCATTTGTTGTTCTTAATGTTAAGTATGCCTTGGGTGGTAAATAGCATACCATTCCTGCCGTTGCGGGTAGGCATCACACAGTCAAACATATCTACACCGATAGCAATGCATTCCAACAGATCCCGTGGCGTACCTACTCCCATCAAATAGCGGGGCTTGTGAGTAGGTAGAACAGCACACACCCACGCAGTTACTTCATACAACATACCATCAGGATGACAAACACCACCAATGGCATTACCTGCCCGGTCTGCAGCTGCAATGGTTTCAGCGGATTGCTGCCTAAGGTCTTTGTAGATACTACCTTGGACAATAGGGAAAAACGTTTGGTGGTGATTACGCTCGGTGATAGTAGCATCGAAACGGTCAACGCCCCGCCTGAGCCACCGGTGTGTGAGGTTCATAGAGCTCTTAGCGTAAGCATAAGAACAAGGGTGTGGGGTACATTCATCCAAGGCCATGATGATGTCAGCACCGATACTACGCTGTATATCGACAGCACGCTCTGGTGTAAAAGTATGTCTGGATCCGTCTATATGTGACCTGAAAGTAACGCCTTCTTCGGTAAGCTTTCTACGCTGCGCTAGCGAGTATACTTGATAACCACCGCTATCTGTCAGAATAGGCTTATTCCAGCCCATGAACTGATGGAGCCCACCAGCTGCCTCTAGTGTCTCGAGCCCGGGTCTTAAGTAGAGATGGTATGTATTGCCTAAAATGATCTCAGCTTGTATGTCTTCCTGCAATGTTTTTTGGTTCACCGCTTTGACCGTTCCCACCGTTCCTACAGGCATAAAGATGGGCGTGTGGATGACCCCCCGATGCGTGGTGATTACACCTGCACGGGCTTGAGAATGGGGGTCCACATGTTGTAGTTCAAAATGCACGCCGTAGTAGCCTAAGAATCTCCTGAGTACAAAGGTAGGCCTGAAAACCCCCATTTGGAAGAGGGGCGCATCGACGATCTTAAAAATGTGCCTTGAGCAAGGCTGCTTTTTTACTACCTATTTGTTGCGCCAAAGCTGTTGTACTTGCCTCTTTGATATTTTTGACAGATTTAAAGTGCAATAGCAGTTTGTCAATAGTTTTGGGTCCTATACCAGGAATAGCTTCTAGCTCACCTTGAAGACTAGCCCGACTCCGTTTTTTCCTATGAAAGGCAACAGCAAAACGGTGGGCCTCATCGCGTAGCTGCTGAATGAGCTTCAAAGACGCGGATTGTTTGCTGATGTGAATGGGGTAGGCATCTCCTGGACAATAAATTTCTTCTAGCCTTTTAGCAATACTGATGATCGGCACTTGATCATGGATGTTCAACGCTTTAAGAGACGCCACAGCTGCATTAAGCTGACCTTTCCCGCCATCAATCACGATCAGGTCTGGCAAGCTCTTTTTTTCCTTGATCAGCCGCTTATACCGCCTATGTACTACCTCGCTCATCGAGGCAAAGTCATCGGGGCCTGTGACTTCCTTGATATTAAAATGGCGGTATTCACTTTTGGCAGGCTTTCCGTTCCGAAAGCACACCATAGCAGCCACGGGATGGCTACCTTGTATGTTGGAGTTGTCGAAGCACTCGATGTGCAAAGGCAGGTGCTGGAGCTGGAGGTCTTGTTGTAACAACAAGAGTGTTTTGTTGGCTTTTTCCTGGTAGCGTTCATTTTTGATGAACCGTTCTTTTTTGTAGAACAGAGAATTTTTAACGGCCAACATGACGAGCTTCTTTTTGTCTCCTATCTTGGGAACAGTGAGTGTCAGCGTGTCGAGACTGATCGGTATCGATATATTGGTAAGCACTTCCGTGGCCTCGCTGCGGTACTTCTCTCTGAAATGAAGGATCACAAGGGGCAATAAGTCACCGTCTTCTTCTTCCAGCTTTTTCTTAAGTTCTGTGGTTTGCGTGAACGTGATCGCACCGTTTTTGATTTGTAGGTAGCTTACAAAAGCAGACTGCTCGCTGGAGACTATCCCAAACACATCCAGATCACCTACCTTGGGGTTGATCACGAGTGACTTGGCTTGATACGTTGTTAGGGCGTCTAGTTTCTCTTTGTATGTCTGTGCTTCTTCGTAGGCTTGTGATTGAGCAGCCTGGTACATCTTTTCTCTCAGGTCTTTTTTGACAGCATGCAAGTGCCCTTTCAGTAGATAGGTTACTTGGGCAATATCTTGGTCATAGGATGCTTCGTCTTGCAACCCCTCGCAAGGACCTCTACAGTTGCCTATATGGTACTCTAAACAGACTTTGAATTTTCCTTTGTCTATGTTTGCTGCCGTCAGGTTGTATGTGCATGTGCGTAACGGATACAGTTGTTTAATCAGCGCTAAAATGCGATACATGGCGCGCAGATCAGTAAAAGGGCCGTAGTACTGACCTAGCTGGGGCGATACTTTACGGGTAGAGATGACCCTTGGAAAGTACTCTTTGGTGATACAGAGATAAGGATAAGTCTTACCGTCTTTAAGAAGAATATTGTAGCGAGGCTGATTCTGTTTAATCAAATTGTTCTCTAGCAGCAGGGCTTCATATTCAGAATTCACAATGGTAAACGCAATGGTTGCTATTTCAGCCACCATCCTACGAGTTTTAAGATTGTGCTGCTTGGCGTTGTTAAAATAACTACTGACCCTTTTTTTTATATTCTTGGCCTTTCCCACGTAGATAAGTACGTCTTGACTGTTGTAGAAACGGTACACGCCGGGCTGGGTGGCAAGCGATCGGATGCTTTCAGGGGTGTATTTTGGTTCCTCCATGTTGATCAGATAATGAGCCCGATATATGCGCTCTGAGGATTTATTGCGATGCCCCAAAGCACTCGCTCAGGCGCTTCATAGATGGGGAATGATGCGGTTAACAAAGGTAGCAACAGCGCAACAAACAAGGCTAGGACACCTCTTTGGCAAGCTATAGTTTAGAAGATTTCATTGACATCTAGCTCTATATTGACAGTATCTTCCTCTTGCATTGCTTCTTCTTGCCTCTCCTCCTGGTTTGGCAGTTTGTCTTGGGTTGCTTCGTACTGCAGGGGTATGTCTATGTCGATTGGCTTGTCATAGTTGAGAAGAGGCCCTTTTTCATAGGGAAGTTCGGGATCTGCATAAATGCTCATCATAAATTTTTCCCATATAGGCCTGGCCGTTCGTGCCCCACTTCCTAGGGACAAATCCCGGAAATGGATACACCGTTCTTCTCCACCCACCCAAACGCCAGCACACAAATCTCTGGCCATGCCCACAAACCATCCATCTGACTGATTAGACGTGGTACCCGTCTTACCGCAAATCTCATTATCTACTCTAAGTTCTCGTTTAACACCTCTGGAGGTACCACCGGGTTCTTCTATGGTTCCTTTGAGCATGTGTATCATCAAATAAGCTGTTTTTTCACTGATAGCCTCTCTTTTTTGGGGCACAAACGATTCAAGCACTCGACCATTTTTATCTTCAATACGGGTGATGAACAAAGGAGTCGTCCAAACACCTTTATTCATAAAAGCGCTGTAAGCCCCCACCAACTCGTAGACAGACACATCACCGGCTCCCAGACACAAGGCGGGCACTGGGTCTAGGGGGCTGTTGATACCCAGTCTTTTGGCATAATCCACGACCAATGCCGGACCTAACTGCTTCATCAGATAAGCCGTAATGGAATTCACAGACTGTGCCATGGCCTGGCGCAAGGTCATCTTTTTGCCCGTGTATTCCTTGCTCCAATTTCGAGGTGTCCAGGTGGGAGGATCACCAGGCACGCTAAAGGTAACGGGTGCATCTACTACTTCTTGCCAGGGCATATAGCCGTTGTCAATGGCAGCTGCATATACGATGGGCTTGAAGGCAGAACCAGGCTGCCGCTTACCTTGCATGACGTGGTCGTATTGAAAGTGTTTGTAGTTGATACCCCCTACCCAAGCCTTGATATGTCCTGTATGCGGGTCCATGGCCATCAAACCTGCATGCAGCAGCTTTTTATTGTATCGCATCACCTCTACGGGACTCATGACGGCATCAATTTCACCCTGCCAAGAGAATAGCTGGGTAGCAACTGGAGTGTGCAGCAGGGCATCGATCGTATCATGATCTGCTCCATATTCCTCCACTAGCTGTTTGTAATAATCTGTTTTTTTGACTGCCGTTTCGATAAAGTTCTCAATCTCGTTACCCTGTTGGTCAACCCATGGGTCACGCCCTTTCCAATGCTGCTCAAAACGTAGCTGTAATGTTCGCATGTGTGTCTCAACAGCCTCTTCAGCATGTTTTTGTAAACGACTGTCGATAGTCGTGTATATTCTTAAGCCATCTTCAAACAGGTCATAGCCGTTTTTGTGTGCCCATTGCAGTAAAAAGTCGCGGATGGCAGACCGAAAATAAGTGGCTAAACCCTTGTTGTGGTCTTCTACTTGGTATGCTAGCGCTACAGGCTGCTGTTGCAGTAGCACGTAATCCTCCTGTGAGAGGAACTGATGTTTGTAAAGCTGTGCCAACACTGTATCTCTTCTCTGGCGTGCTCTTTCTGGATATCTTATCGGACTATAGTAGGAGGGCGCTTTCAAAAGCCCTACCAACAGAGCGGCTTGTTCTATGCTCAGTGAGTCAGGTGTGGTATTGAAGAATGTCTTAGCAGCCACCTTAAGGCCAAAGGCGTTGCTTCCAAAGCTGACCGTGTTAAGATACATGGTGATGATTTCTCTCTTGGTGTAAGACCGTTCGAGCTGCGCGGCTACCACCCATTCTTTGGTCTTTACGATAACCGTTTGCACAAATGGTACGTTGCTGAGTAGCCCCTTGTACCTTTCATTCCGGGTTTTGAAAAGATTTTTAGCTAGCTGCTGCGTGATGGTACTGCCACCGCCTCTATTTTTTTGCAGAAGAATGGAGAAGAAGAAGGCTCTACAGAGTCCCTTGAGGTCGATACCTGCATGGGTCTCAAAGCGATAGTCTTCTGTAGCCAGTAAGGCGTTGATTACATTTTTAGAGATTTCTTCGTACGCTACGGGGCTTCGATTGTTTCTAAAATACTTGCCCAACAAGACACCATCTACTGCATACAATTCTGAGGACAGCGTACTTGCGGGGTTTTCTAACAAAGCAAGAGAGGGCAACCCACCATAAAGATTCCATAAATTGATCTTTACCGTGAAGATATAAAGGGGAACTGCGCACAGGAAGAATAAAAAAGCCGACCAAATGGCCTGGACGAACTTCTTGTGGGGCTTATATTGCCCGTTGTTGTATACTGCCATCGTGTTGCAAACACCCCAATTTAGCCATTTCTATCTAATGCTTTTAACCAAAACAGGGATGTCTGTATGGTGACGGTACTACTCGCCTGCGAGGGCAGTCATGCAGCCGGCGGTCTACCTGCCCTCAGTTAAGCCATGCCACTTAGTTCGTAGTGTCATGGCTCATACGTATCGGCATTTATACCGTCTAGAAACGTTTGACGCGTGTTTTTGACGCTGAAACAGATTAGGGAAGCATAACTACTTTCAATGGTTTTAGTTGCATAAGTACACTATTGGTACGTTTTAAGCAATAGTGTGATATGCTGATATTTGTTTACCCATATGTGAATAAAATACGCCTTATGGGTTATATGCATTATTCTCATCTTTGTGCTCATGACGAAACACAGAGGTGAAATAGTAGAGAGTGTCATCAGAAAGAGCGGTTTCTCTCTCAAGAAGCTGTCGGAGCGCTTGGGTATTAGCAGGAACACACTCTATAACAGATTCAAAGAGCCCGAGTTAAGCTACGAATTCATCATAGCAGTTGGCAACATCATTCACTATAATTTTTCGCTCGAGTTGCCTGGGTTACAGGCAGAGGCCAATGAGATGGGCGAGGGACCTGTTGGCTACGCAGACCGAGATACCGTTGAGCTGGTGAAGCTGGAGAGGAAGTATACCAACTTGCTGGAGCGCTACAACAGGCTCCTTGGCATTCTGGTCAGACTGTCTAATACCAACGAACTGCAGGTCATTAGAAACGAGATCTTACAGTTTTTGGAAAACAATGACCTTTAAGGTAGTCCTTCCTACGATCACACCACTTCTCTCTTCCTAGCGACAGCTTCCCGAGAAGCTGTCGCGATTTTTATGTCTATCTGGGTCACGGCAGATACGCGTGCTCTTTTAGAGCCCAATGTGTTGCTGCCCGCACCCCGGGGTTATAGGCAACTTTGTAGGTTTATTCCCAAAGGTGAGGTAGCGCCCGGCCCACGGGCATCCGGGTGTCACGGCACTGTAGTCTTTTGCTGAATATGATAGAGGATAGCAGCCCTTTCGTTAGGGTGAAACCAATGAATGGCTGCATCTCGCCTCAGCCAAGTAAGCTGTCTTTTGGCATAACGCTTTGTGTTTCTTTTGAGTAACCTGATCGCTTCTTCTTGGTCGTAATGACCCTCCAGATAACCAAAAATTTCTCGATAACCCACCGTCTGTAAAGCATTGTAATGGCGATCAGGATACAAAGCCATGGCCTCCTGTAGCAAGCCCTGGTCCAGCATGTGCGCTACCCGCTGATCAATACGCTGATACAACGTCTGGCGGTCTCTCGTAAGCCCTATTTTAAGAATGCTAAACGGGTGTGCTGCTGGTGGGTACTGACGAAACGTACTATAAGGCTGCCCAGTTGCTAGACATACCTCCAAAGCCCTGATGACCCGCTGGGGGTTGCTCCGGTCTACTATTTGGTAGTAGACCGGGTCTTGGCTTGCCAACACTGTGACCAGTGCAGGCAAACCCTCTTCCTGTAGCCTTTTGTTCAACATAGCACGAATAGTCGGTGCCACTGGCGGTATCGGGGATAACCCCTGGCATACTGCCTGGAGATACAGTCCGGAACCCCCAGTCATCAACACATAATCATGCTTTCGCAATAGGGTTGTTAAGACTTTCAAGGCATCTCGTGCAAACATCCCTGCACTGTAGGGAGCCTGTACGGGCAAAAAATTGATAAGATGGTGTGGCACCCCTTGCATTTCTGTAGGGGTAGGTTGCGCAGTACCGACGGCCATTCCTTGGTAGCACTGTCGCGCATCAGCCGAGATAATCTCAGTACGTAGGTGTTGAGCCAGGGCAACACAACACTCCGTCTTGCCTACTGCCGTGGGGCCTGCCACCACAATTAAATATTTTTTAGCGTTGTGCGGGGGCATAAGCGCGCAGTTGCAATACCGTGTAGCAAGGTTATCAAGCCACTACAAGAATACCAACAGATCCTGGAAAGTCGATCGACTTGTAAAATTAGTCCAAAATGCATAGAATTGCGACCCTCGCTTCAAACTCATATGATCTCTATGAGGGCCCATAGCTTAATCGGTTAGAGCACCTGACTCATAATCAGGGGGTTCCAGGTTCAATCCCTGGTGGGCCCACCCTTTGCTGCTTTCTGTTGTGCTTTCGCCGTGCTCAGAACTTGAGGTAGCGCCACGCTCGCGACGACAAGGAAGAGGTGTAGCAGCAGCGCAAGAAAAGGAGATGATCACCCCCTCAATAACTTTCGCAAGGTATGTCGCCCTTGGTTCAATATGATGACCGTGGTCATTGCAACTAAAAAACAATGAATAAGCCCATTGGGATTTTTGATAGTGGTATTGGAGGGCTCACCGTGGCCCGAGCGGTAAAAGATCTGCTACCCAAGGAGGCGATTGTGTATTTCGGAGACACCGCCAACTTGCCCTATGGAGACAAGGATGCGGCTACGATTCAAGTCCACGCCCTGCGCATATGCGACTTCCTTTTGCGAAGACACTGCAAGGTCATCCTCATGGCGTGTAACTCTGCTGCTGCTGCTGCCTACGACTTGGTGCAAGTATATGTGGGTAAGCGAGCTGCCGTTCTCAACGTCATCGATCCCATGGTTAACCATATTGGAAGCCAATTCAAAGGTCAGCCCATTGGTTTAATCGGTACCCGACAGACCATACAGTCTGGTATTTACGAAAAAAAAATTCAAGCCCTGCACCTAGACATCCAGCTGAAAGCATTGGCTACTCCCCTTTTGGTCCCCATGATCGAAGCAAGCTTTACGCAAGGCATCAGTCAAGAAATCATTGACAACTACCTCCAGAGCCCCGTTTTGCAGCAGATCAAAGCACTGATCTTGGGATGTACACATTACCCTGCCATCAAAACACAGATCCAAGCCTTCTACCAGCATCGACTAGCGGTGCTAGATGCAACAACAATGACAGCGACTTATCTACGGCATTTTCTAGTCTGCAACCAGCTATTGAGTACCCACTGTCAGGACCAAGACCATTTCGTAGTCTCAGCCTTGACAGCAGACTTTGAAGAAGCCACGCGCATCTTTTTTGGTAAGGCAGTACACTTGGAGGAGCTTTCAGATTGACACTAAGCCTGCCCATTGGCCACTTTTGTGAGCACCACATCCACATCTATCTCCATGTCTACACTACTATTTTACTTGCCTTTTTTGCTACTCTTCGTGCTAGGGGCAGGGTATGCCGAGCGAAAAATAGCTGCCTGGATTCAAGACCGTATGGGCCCCACAGAGGTGGGCTATCGGGGCTTGGGTCAGCCGCTGGCCGATCTTCTCAAGCTGTTACAGAAAGAAAGTATAGTCCCTGCTGCTGCCAACAAAGTGCTGTTTGTATGGGCTCCGGCTTGGGTCTTTGTCGTTGTTTTTGCTGCATTTGCTGTGTTGCCCGTCACCCACACCTGGCGAGGCGCCCCCACTGCTACAGGGGTGTTGTACCTTTTAGCCATGGCCTCTTTAGAAACTGTAGGTCTTTTTGTAGCCGGCTGGGTCTCACACAACAAATACGCTCAACTGGGTGCTATACGAGCTCTGTTACAATTTCTAGCTTACGAAATACCCTTGGGCCTTAGTATTTTGAGTGTGCTCATTGTAAGCCAGACCCTAGATCTACACGCCATTGCTGCACAGCAAGGACTCAGTGCTCCTGCCTGCACCTCAGTACCCACCTATTTGCTGGGCATCAAAGGTATCGATGTTGCGCAGTGGGGCGGTATTCTATCCTGGAACATCTTGAGAGTACCGCCGCTCTTCCTGTCTTATATCCTTTTTTTTGTAATCTCCTTGGTAGCCTGCCACCGCACCCCCTTTGATTTGCCCGAATCCGAGTCGGAGTTAGTAGGTGGTTATCACACCGAATACAGCGGCTTGTGCTTTGCCTGGCTGATGCTCACCGAGTACAGCATGTTACTCTTGATGAGCCTACTAGGCGTCATTTTGTTCCTGGGAGGAGGAAATACTCCTCTGCCGAACTTACCCGGACTGCCTCTCGGCAGTTGGACCAGCGGCCTGACCGGAACCTGGGCAAGCCATATTTGGTCAGGGGTATGGCTTTTTGCTAAGGCACTGCTGATCATCTTGGTTAAGATGATCATTAGGTGGACTTTCCCTCGTTTGCGTTTTGACCAGGTCATGCGTTTATGCTGGCAATACCTGACGCCTACTGCTTTGTTGCTTTGCTTGTTGACACTATGGTGGCAATTATGTATGTTGAGATAAGGAAATAACGTCACAAGATGCCCTCCTCTCGCTCTACACGCCTTGTCACATGGCACCACCTGCGTACGCTCTGGCAAGGGCTCCTTCTGGCATGGCAGCACCTGCGTACGGCCCTTGGGCCTCGCCCCCGCAGCTTGCCTATCACCGATGCTACCTACTTTCAGGCAGGGTCTGCTACGCTCCAGTATCCACACGAACGCTTGCCTGTGCCTGAGCGGGGACGCTACCGACTGCACAATGACATAGACGAATGCATCGTATGCGACAAATGTGCGAAAGTATGTCCCGTAGACTGTATAGAGATCGATGCCATCAAATCGCCTGTACCTATCGGAAAAACCAGCAACGGAATGACCAAACGCTTGTATGCTGCCAAGTTTGATATTGACTTAGCCAAGTGCTGCTTTTGTGGTTTGTGCACCACAGAATGCCCTACCCAGTGCCTGACGATGACACCCGAATATGATTACAGTGTTTTTGACTGGGCAGAACACAAAGTTTCTTTTGCTACCTTAACTCCTGAAGAGATCACAGTGCACCAACAAGCCTTACAAGTCAAGTCTTGAGCTCAGACCAAGACCGAGAACATGGTACCTACCTGCTGGAATCTTGCGTTGTAGTTGATTTTCTTGCTGGAAGGTGCTATTATTGTAAGACGCTACTAAGCCCGTTTGCTTAGCTGTTCTGTCTGTCAACCCATATAAAACTAAATAATCATGCACAAAAATATACTTAAGTCAATAGCTACTTTCTTCGTAGGCCTTGCTTTGATGACTGCTTGCAGTAAAGATAAAACTGGAACTGGAACTGGCACCGGTAACGGCACTAGCACTGACGCTGAAACTGGAGCAAAAGGGTAACGAGCGTTGTTGTAAGGGGTGGCAACCTTAAGTGCACAGCAGAAGGGGGCAATAACTGTCGTACCGGTAGACAACTAGCCCAAATAAATAAAAGAGCTGCC
>CAYVYH010000019.1:0-18410 GCA_964455155.1 uncultured Cytophagales bacterium
TGCGGTGCCAAGTGACCCATGTTAGCATTTCCAGAGGCACGCCACGCAGCCGCAGTCGTTGTCGTCAACGATGTAGAGGACAACGAGCCCCGGAGGAAAACCCCTAAAAATGGCAGGATCATTAGTCGCGTCTTAACAACTCATCCGATGGGCGCGTATAATTTTGAGCACGGCGTAATGGTCTACTCGGGATTAGCGCGCAGAGGGCCCAAAGGATAAAGACCAAGAAATTGCCTGCCCAGTCTCTAGTAGCAGCATCAAACTGAACCTAATACCTGCTAATAAGGCGTTATCGGTATCTCCTACACTCTCCTTGAGATAATGTCTTCCCAGTCTGTGCTCGCTCGCACTCATAGGGCAGAGCAAGAAGTTTTTCTAGCTTTTCCCAAGGGATGGCTTGCGCTAATAGGTAGAGCGGGTGCTTAGGGTATAACTGATTGGAAAATAGGTCTTTAAACAGATCGGTTTGTACTTGATTAGGTGAGTTACCTAACATAACAGACGAATTCTTTGCAAGGTTTCATGCTTGATCTAACGGCCCCTTGCGTTTTTTGCTACCTTTTTTTCATCAAAATTTGCATGAGAAACTAGTATTCGAATACATTACCCTTGCTTAAAACCCGACTAGAATACGATCTAACAAATTGGAAAGCTTGCTAAAAACAACAAGACAGACCCAACGATGTGGGCGATACTGGATTCGAACCAGCGACCTCCCCGATGTCAACGGGACGCTCTCAACCAACTGAGCTAATCGCCCTAATTACCTATTTAACGAGAGTAACTTGTGCGCAAGGGGGGATTCGAACCCCCACACCCAGTAAGAGTACCACCCCCTCAAGATGGCGTGTCTACCAGTTCCACCACATGCGCAAGAACGAATGTTAACCACATGATATATGGCCACAAAAGTTACAAGAAAAAGTAGTAAGGTGTAGGCTTTAAGGTAGTGTCATGATAAAAACCTTAGTATTTAAGTGCCTGCCTGACGCAACGACTCTAATGCCACTTGAGCTGCTTTTTGCTCTGCCTTTTTCTTGTTGCTACCCTGCCCCTGGCCAACTACTTGATCTTCAACGACTACTTGAGCCGTAAACTCTTTAAAGCGTTCAACACACTGTTCGGCTACGATTTTAAATTGTACATGCTTTTGGTTCTTACCCGCCCATGTAACAAGCTGGCTTTTATAGTTGGTATCGGTCTGTACTAATGCCTCTAAATCAACATATAGACGAAGTAACCGGCCAAGTACAAACTGACAACAACGCTTGTAGCCCTTGTCTAAATACACAGCACCGATGAGTGCCTCTAAGGCGTTACCATAGATGAACTTCAGGCCTCCTCGTTGCATGGCATTTTTGTCGTAGTACAGCATCGTATCAACACCGATTTTCTTGGCTAGGCCACCCAACGACTCTCTGTTCACAATGCGTGCTCTGATTTCCGTCAGAAAACCCTCCTCCTTGAGGGGGTATTTTTTGAACAGATACTCTCCTACAATTAATGATAGGACAGCATCTCCTAGAAATTCTAGGCGTTCATTGGAGTGCGTGCTCTCCCTCATGGAGCTGTGTTGCAACGCCAACTTGTACAAGGCAAGGTTGCCAGGCCTGATCCTAGTGATAGCGTAGATAGCGCTTCGGAACTGTTTGGCTTCAGAAGTGACAGCAGGAAAAAATCTGCTCAAGAATTTCCTCACTAAATTTCCCACTTTTTGTATACAATAGAGGTATTATGTCCTCCAAAACCAAACGTATTACTCATGACTACGTTGACGGGTCTAGACTGTGCTTGATTAAAAGTAAAATTTATGCCCGGATCAAAGGTCTCATCGTCGGTAAAGTGATTAATAGTGGGAGGAATAACCTGATATTGTAGCGCAAGAATGGAAGCAATAGACTCCACAGCGCCGGAGGCACCCAACAGATGCCCTGTCATAGATTTGGTAGCACTGATGCTGAGCTGATAGGCATGAGCGCCGAAAACTTGCTGTATCGCCTTCGCCTCACTAGCATCTCCTAGGGGTGTGGAGGTGCCATGGACATTAATATAGTCCACCACTTCGGGTGGTATACCCGCGTGTTTTAAAGCATTTTTCATCACCATTGCTGCCCCTAAGCCATCGGGGTGTGGTGCTGTAATGTGATATGCATCTGCCGACATGCCTGCACCCATGAATTCGGCATAAATTTTGGCACCTCGCGCTTGGGCGTGCTCGTAAGATTCCAAAATCAGGGCACCAGCTCCTTCCCCCATGACAAAACCATCCCTTCCTTTGTCAAAGGGTCTAGAAGCCGTTTGAGGATCTTCGTTGCGCTCTGAAAGTGCATTCATAGCGCTGAATCCACTCATACCTATGTCTGTTATGGTAGCCTCCGAACCACCAGCTACTATAACATCGGCATGGTTCAGCTGAATGAGCTGAGCGGCATCAATGAGGGCGTTACTGGCAGAAGCACAAGCAGAAACGGTGGTAAGATTAGGCCCTCTCAAACCATACCTGATTGAAATGTTTCCAGCAGGCATGTTGGCGATCATCTTGGGGATGAAAAAAGGACTCATCTTGGGCGTCTCTCCGCCGCGCGAAAAATTTATAATGGACTCTGAAAGGCTTTGCAACCCACCGATACCAGTTCCCCAAACTACCCCTATTCTTTCCGGATTTCCCTTGGCTAAGACCCCCGCATCTTTCAACGCTTCTTCACATGCGACAAGAGCGTATTGAGAACAAGGATCCATTTTCCTAGCTTCTTTGCGCTCAAAATAATCCTCCGGCTGGTAGCCCTTTAACTCACAAGCAAACCGCACCCTACGTTTTGATGCATCAAAACGTGTGATAGGTGCCGCACCACTTACCCCCTGTGAAAGTCCTTGCCAATACGCTCTCACATTGCTTCCAATGGGAGTTAATGCCCCCAAGCCGGTGACAACTACTCTTTTGACATTCATAAAAAATATAAAGAGAATCTAAATTGGCGCCATAAGCGAGTCCTTCGCTTACTGAAGATTTTTCTCAAGGTAGGCAATAGCTTCTCCTACCGTTTGGAGCTTTTCTGCTTCCTCGTCTGGAATAGAGATGCCAAATTCGGTCTCAACATCCATGATCACTTCCACCTTGTCTAGAGAGTCTGCCCCCAAATCGTTAGAAAAATCGGCTTCAGGTCGCACAGCTGAGGCATCGACTCCTAACTTGTCAACGATGATAGTGGTTATCCTTGATGTTATATCTGACATTGTAGTTGAGTTTTTTATGTTAAAGAGCCAGCAAATAACTGGATTATTTAAGACTTTGCAAAGTCATGTGTTTTGCCTCATGTACGCACTTAAAAGGGAGCAGTTTGAAGACATCTTCGCATTGCGCATGAAGATAACCAACAGGAAAGGAACAACTCTTAATCGCTGACTTATTACGAAGATGTCAGGTTGCCGTGCGTTGCCAGCCATCCCGAGGCATGTAAGCTTGTGCAGCTGAGCTGCCCCCCTTTAGCCGGACAAAGTAACGGATTTGTGCTCTGAGGTACCAACCCTCACAAACGGGGCTATTACACAATGTCTTGCTTGAAGCAGTACATTGAAATTCGCAGCAGTAACTGCATAACGGGCGAGGAAAAGTAGCAAACTACCCGATTCCGATCCTGAGGCGTATGGATTGCTCTTTCGCCGTATAAGATCTTACAAAAACTTCTGACGTCGGGTACGATCTCCAAAGAGGGCACGAGACCACATAAAAACGACACCACGATAGCATCATCTAGTTGATCACACGCAACATCCTCACAGCACTACCTTACTTGCTTCAGCAACACAATGTCTCACATCTGGCAGACCGGAGCTACAAGAAAATTACATCCATAAGGTCGCAACCCCGTGCATGAACCCGCAAAAGGTCAAGCACCTTGGTCTTATTGAGCCCGAGCTCTTGCCTGAGAGGTGCAGAACTAAGCCGAACAAAGAACTTTCCTTGCTTATAAAACATGCGCTCAGTCCTTCTGCGTACGACCTCGGGCATAACTACTTTCCACGCACAGACTAACATGGCTTCTTCCAACTTGTGCTTGTGAGGAGACCTTTCCCGCATCTGCTGCATCACCTCTTGTAGGGTCTTGGGCTCTGCGTACCTTACATTGCTTCGTGAGATCATCTGCACAAAGTAAGTAAATCGGAAGTCTGTAGCCAGTAACAAACAAGGCCAATGATGATTACCTTGTGGTTTCACAGTCTCGTAGTACCTATCTCTAGGTCAGTTAATACCAAAAACAGTGTATCCACTTCCCACAGGAGAGTGCATGAATCTCTGAGCAAAGTCACAAAACCCACCATGACTCCTATCCCTTTTCAGGCACTCCAACTCAACAAGCAGCTACTAAAGGCACTTCAAGAGGCGGGCTACACCGCCGCAACACCCATCCAACAAAAAGCTATCCCTCTCATCCTAAAAGGGCACGATGTACTAGGCATTGCTCAAACGGGCACAGGCAAGACAGCAGCTTACTTACTTCCCCTATTGATGCAACTCAAATATCCCAAAGGGACTTACCCAAGGGCGCTAATCCTGGCTACAAGCAAAGAACTAGTCATACAGATTGCCCACAGCCTGGCTACCATGGCCAAGTATACCCACTTGCGCTATGTCTGTCTCTACGGGGGAATAGGGCCTACCAAACAAATAGAAGCGGTCAATCAGGGCATCGATCTCTTGGTATCTACGCCTGGCAGGTTACTTGACTTATACCACCGCCGTACACTCAACTTGAGAACCATCAAGCACTTGGTTCTTGATGAAGCAGATAAGCTCTTAGATATGAATTTTTGGCCCCAACTTAGAGATATTTTGGCCATACTCCCTGGAAAAAGGCAGCACTTACTCTTCTCTGCAACCATGGCAACGAAAGTCATGACGCTCGCAGAAGAATTTCTAGAATTTCCTGAAAAAGCCATCATTACTCCACAAGCCACTCCTGTGACTACCGTCAGCCAACAATGCTATCAAGTGCCCAATGTAGCCACAAAAGCTAGGCTACTTGCTTTGTTACTCGCTGATACTAAAATCTTTTGTAAGGTGATCATCTTTACCCATACCCGAAAAACAGCTGAGCACATAGCCCATTTCTTACGACGACAGGTAACGGGAGAGATACGAGTGATGCATGCCAACAAAGGCCAAAATACACGCATCAACACCCTAAGTGCCTTTCGAGAAGGCTCCGTACGTATTCTAGTAGCCACAGATGTAGCGGCTAGAGGTATCGACGTGAGCCAGGTCAGTCACGTCATCAACTTTGAAGTACCCACTTTGCCAGAAGAGTATGTACATCGCATTGGAAGAACGGGCAGGGCCACCCACGCCGGAGAAGCCATCACACTCGCCAACCCAGCAGAAGCGTACTACATTCGGAAGATTGAAAAGTTAATGCGTCAAAAAATTACGGTTGTCCCGCTTCCACCTGCATTGGTCGCCACTACCACCAGCTTTGAAGAGCAACAGGCCATGGCACGAACCATAGACATACAACGTCAACAAGAAGACCCCAGCTATCTGGGCGCTTTCCACCCAAAAAAGCGTAAGACTGTCATCAAGAAATCGCTTATAAGGGGGAAAAAATAGGTATGGTTCCCTCTTTCACCAGGGAACCTGTAGGGGTAGGGTATGTACCTGGGGCCGGAATCGAACCGGCACGGTATTGCTACCATTGGTGTTTGAGACCAACGCGTCTACCAGTTCCGCCACCCAGGCGAGATTTGTAAATATGAGACAGCCACACAAGCCACCGAGGTCGCGAGTGGATTCGAACCACCGTAAGAGGTTTTGCAGACCTCTGCCTAGCCACTCGGCCACGCGACCCTAACGCACACAGGGAAGTCTGTGTAACCCTTTGATGACGCTGCTCGCTCCCAAGCCTCGTCCTTACCTAGCATTTTCTAAACCTTCTTCTATTCTTTCTTTTAAGTCAGCCAGGGCTTCAATGTCTCCCAAAGTAGACTTTTTCGCTGTTGTCAAGCCACTAGAGGCAACAACACGTTTATCTGATTTTGTCTTAGAGGTATCCAGACGCTCCTTGACCTCCGAAAATACAGCTGTATGGGAGAGTACGATCCTCCTGCTAGCCTTGGAAAACTCAATGACCTTGAGTTCAAGTGGCTCGCCCACTAACGCTTCCTGGCCGTCCTCTTTGACCAAGTGGCGCTTAGGAACAAACCCTTCTACATCATGATTAAGTGCTACCAAAGCTCCTTTTTCTACTTTTTGTGTGATGACCCCTTGATGCACCGAGTCAACTTGAAACACCGTTTCGTAGGTATCCCATGGATTTTCTTCTAGCTGCTTACGCCCCAGGGCCAACTTTCTGTTTTCTTGGTCAAGCTCCAACACGATGGCTTCCACGTTGTCGCCCACCTTTAAAACTTCTGAAGGATGGTTAATTTTCTGGGTCCAGGACAAATCTGAAACATGCAGTAAGCCTTCAACGCCTTCTTCCAATTCTACGAATACCCCAAAATGGGTCATATTCCTGACAGTACCCAGGTGTTTAGTGCCTACGGCATACCGTGCCGGTAAGTCTGTACTGGTCCAAGGGTCGAGCGTAAGCTGTTTAAGGCCGAGAGACATCTTTCTTTCCTCACGGTCTAAAGTCAGCACTACCACCTCGATCTTGTCTCCTACCTTGATCAAGTCGCGGATGTTGCGTGGATACTGCGACCAAGTCATCTCTGAGATATGAACTAGCCCCTCCACGCCGGGCATGATCTCCACAAAAGCACCATAGTCTGCCAAGTTCACAACCTTCCCATGTAGCTTAGAACCCACTCCAATAGACGCTGGTAAGGCTTCCCAAGGATGCGGCGTAAGCTGCTTCATGCCCAAGGAGATGCGCTTCTTGCCTTCGTCAAAATCAGTCACTACCACCTTAACCTTTTGGCCAAGCTCCAGGACTTCTTCTGGGTGCCCAATCCTGCCCCAAGAAATGTCTGTAATGTGCAACAACCCGTCTACCCCCCCTAGGTCAACAAACACACCGAAGCTGGTCATATTTTTGACAATCCCTTCCAGAATTTGGCCCTTCTCTAACCGACCGATAATAGCATCTTTCTGGCTCTCTAAACTTTTCTCGATTAGTATCTTGTGCGAGACCACCACGTTATCATTAGCGTAGTTAATCTTTACCACCGCCACATCGATAGATTTATCTACGTAGGCATCAAAATCACGTACAGGCCTCACATCAATCTGCGATCCGGGAAGGAAAGCCTCAATACCGTAAACATCTACAATTAAGCCCCCTTTGGTCCTGCGCTTGACCACTCCTTCTATAACCGAGCTGTTATCGGCGGAATCTTGAATTTTCTCCCAACCCCTCACTAGCTTCGCCTTTTTGCGAGAAAGTACAAGCTGGCCCTCGGCATTTTCTTGCTCCTCTATGTAAACCTCTACCTCATCACCAGGTTTGAGGTCGGGTAAGTCGCGAAACTCATTCAATGGAACCAAGCCGTCTGATTTGAAGCCAATATTGACGATTACTTCACGGTTGCTAATGGCTACTACCGTGCCGTTCACCACTTCACATGCCTTGACGGAGGTGAGGGTGGCCTCGTAGCTTTGGGTAAGTGCCGCCCTTTCTTGATCTGTATAGGTTCTACCGAACCCAGTGGTGAGGCCAGTAGGCTCCCAATTAGAGGTTTCTGCTTTTGGATTCATGAGATAGAGGTCCTGATTTTTTCCTTGCACGCACAGCACACCGCTGCGCGGCTATTATTAAGATTAAGTTGTTTCGAAAACAGCGTGGGACGAATTTAGCGATTCTTCCACCAAGACACAACGAGGTTCTGGGAGGCACGCCCAACAGCCCGGCGCACGCGTCGTCGTGGCTGGCTATCAGCATACGAAAACGCATTGGAGAGCATACTAGAAACCAATACTAAAGAGAGCATGTGATTTTTGCATGGCGTAGGATCAGTTGACAAGAAAAAATTTCCTTGCAATCATATGGGCGTATCCTCTTTGTCAAAGGAAAATTGGGGGGGATAGTGCGTGTCTATGAAGCAATGGACAATGGTATCGAGCTACTGAAGTGTGCCCTAATCTGTGCGTTTCCCGCGCAAGGGCTTCACTCCACGTACTGGTGTGGGTAACAAGGGCGCTGAAGCAGTGGAAAGAAAAAACCTCTAGGTAGGACTTACGGGTATGCTACACGCCCGACAATACTCCGACCCAACGTCAGTTCATCTGTATATTCTAGCTCTCCCCCTACAGCCACGCCGCGGGCAATAGTACTTGCTTTGACGGCACAGCCCTTGAGTTTCTTCGTGATGTAAAATGCTGTAGTATCTCCCTCGATAGTGGCACTCAACGCAAAGATGACCTCCTGGGGCTGTATTTTTTGGACACGCTGTATGAGAGAGTTGATCTGCAATTGGTCGGGGCCAATCCCCTCCACAGGAGCAATTACTCCTCCCAGTACATGGTAAAGACCCTTATACTGACCCGTATTTTCTATGGCTAGCACATCTTGGATGCTTTCCACCACACAAATAACAGAACCATCTCGGTTTGAGTTGGTACAAATGCTGCATACAGCCTCATCAGACACATTGTGACAATGACAGCAATACCGAATAGCCGCACGTAGCTTGCACAACGCATCCGTAAGCCTCTCTGTATATTCTTTGGGAGCCTTTAAAAGGAACAAGGCAAGCCGCAAGGCGGTCTTCTTACCTATGCCCGGCAAACTAGAAATTTCATGGACCGCTTCTTCGATGAGTTTAGAAGAGTAAAGTGCCATCTGTGTTGAGCTTCTAAATAGCTTGAGTCAGTCAATATACACAAAAACGGCCAGACAGGATCCATCTTTGACGTCCAAGACTTGTTATTGCCTGTAGAAAGTCATAAACTTGTCGCTACTTCTCGCACATCCTACCCCAGCAGTAGTTTCGCTTGAAAAAATAAAAGGGGCCTGTAGCTCAGCTGGTTAGAGCGCTACACTGATAATGTAGAGGTCCGTGGTTCGAGTCCACGCAGGCCCACAAAGCAGAGCCACTAAACCTAACTGGAGCTTCCATTTCCACTCGAAGCAGGAGAGCGCCTAACTCTCACAAGAAATGCATTACACTTGCCTATCAGGCATGTACTTCGAGCTTTGCTTTGAGTGCCGCTGAAGTCTGAGCTCCCATCAGACGATCCACCTCTTGGCCGTTTTTGAAGATGATGAGCGTAGGAATACTTTGAATCCCATACTTCATAGACGTTTCAGGATTTTTGTCTACATCGAGCTTACCGACCACAAACCGACCCCCAGCTTCCTGTGCAAGCGCATCCACCACAGGGGCAAGCATTTGACAAGGCCCACACCAAGTGGCCCAAAAATCTACCAAGACAGGCTGTTCACTCTGGATCATTTGCGAAAAGTTGGCATCAGTCATCTCTAATGCCCCATTGGATTGTCCATTTGCCATGTTGTTAGTGGTTACATGTGTCAGAAGATCGGAGAACCCAAAGGTAATGAAAGTTTGTTGCTTGGCCTCATCCAAGCCTACAAGTGCAAAGCCCGGGAAACTACGTTCATAACAATGTGGAATGGCAGACCAACAGTATTATCGGACATTAAAGCTGTGCATGGCAGACAGTAACCATCAACAGCTCACCGTGTGGGTACTGGTATGAAAGCACATCGACTAAAGTTGATGAAAACGATCAAGGATCATATCGAAGAAGCCAATATTAACTAGCACTATGCGTCTAAGCATGGTACTCCCATGTTCAATAAGTACACTGCACGGAAATGAACGAAACACTGAGACCTTGGCATGCCAAATTTTAGAATCGGGGCATATTGCAATGACTAGATGCCGCTGTCCATTGCTTAATAGACAAGCGCTACCCCTGAATGCTCCTTACAAAGATTAAAAGAAAGGATAAGTCGACATGACTATAAGGAACCTTTCTCGGCTAACTACAAAAATGTTTATTTAGATGATTCTAAGCCATGCAAAGGCCTCAGAGATGACCGCGCGGCAACTTAGGATCAGTTATACCTTCCAAGTCTGGTCCTTCCCAGTGAGGCGACAAGAGTATATAACGAATAGTAAGGGTTATACTACCTTCTACAGGACCATCAAGCTTGTAGCCGGTAGGTGACACCCTCTATGGAACGTATCGCCTCGAAGAATTCATTACTGGGGCAAATGGAATAACTTCTAGACAGGCAAGCAACATGCCAGGTTTCTTCTGGAACCGTCAGAATCAGGGTCAAGGCACAGGAACCTGGATACTGGTTTAGGACCTGCTCTAACTGGGTGGTAAGAGCTGGATTAACTTGTTGGACGGGCAAGTGGAGCTGTAGTGACTTGCTCATTTTACTTCTTATTTCGCTGAGTAGGCTTAACTTGCGGGGCCTCAACTCCAACCCCCCTCCTTGGTACCGTTCTACAACATGACCCGTGATGTACACAAAGGTACCCTCTCGCAACATGTGTTGATTTTTCAGAAAATCTTCTCCAAACAACGCCAGAGACAGCGTGCCTTCGTAGTCTTCCACCGTAAAGAGTCCAAAAGGCTTGCCGTGTTTGCTTTGTCTAGCCTTGTACTCAGTGATCACACCGGCCAGCTGCACATCCTGTCTTGGAAATGCCAAAACATTCTGTGTGTGACAATTGCAGAAATTGTCTAGCTCAACTTTGTACTGTTCCAACGGATGACCAGAGATGTAAAAGCCAACTACCTCTTTCTCCATTTTCAGCGTTTCCAACGCTTCATAAGGGTCACAAGGAGCTACTTCCGGTATTTTTCTGCCATAGGCTGCTTGATCCTCGGAGACCATAAAAAGAGACTGCTGGGCCGAATCTCTTGCTTGCTGCAGCTGCTGGGCATAGCGAATGGCTTTCTCAATCAAGGAACCTTCGTTTTTGTCGGCACATAGGTATTGCCTACGATGGTACTGAGGAAAAGTGTCGAAGGCGCCCGCCATGGCCAAGCTTTCAAAGGTCTTCTTGTTGACTGCTTTGAGGTTCACTCTTTCTGCAAAAGAAAAAATATCTTGAAATCGTTGGGCTCGATTCCTCTCGAGAATAATTGCTTCCACAGCAGCCTCACCTACCCCTTTGATGGCCTTTAGACCAAATCGAATCTGCTGCGCTTGGTTAACGTCAAAATTGGCTTCACTCTCATTCACATCAGGGCCCAGCACTTGGATGCCTTGTCGTTTACACGCATCCATAAAGAAGGTGATTTTGTCGATATCTCCTTGGTTATGGGTGAGCACTGAGGCCATGTACGCTGCTGGGTAATGGGCCTTGAGGTAAGCAGTCTGGTACGCCAGTATGGAATACGCTGCTGAGTGCGAACGATTAAAGCCGTACTGAGCAAATTTTTCCATAACCCCAAATACTTCCAGCGCTTTTGCCTTGGCAATACCGTGTCTCTCTTGTGCACCTTGTACAAACACCTCACGTTGTTTGGCCATTTCATCCGCTTTTTTCTTGCCCATGGCCCTGCGCAGTAGATCTGCGGCACCCAAGGTGTAGCCAGCCATAATTTGGGCAGTTTGGATAATTTGTTCTTGATACACCATGATGCCGTAGGTATTCTTCAGGATGTCCTTGAGCAGAGGATGGGCATACTCGATCTTTTCATGGCCCTGCTTTCGGGCTACAAAGTTGGGAATGAACTGCATGGGGCCTGGCCTGTACAATGCATTCATGGCAATGAGGTCTTCGATGTTGCTAGGCTGGAGTTTGATCAGCCACTGGCGCATGCCTTCAGACTCGAACTGGAAAGTACCAACGGTATCACCGCGTTGGTAGAGCGCAAACGTTTTTTGGTCATTAAGGCAGATGTTATCAATGTCAATGCACTCTCCATGGTTTTTCTCGATCAAAACAAGGGCATCCTTGATAATACTCAGGGTTTTTAGTCCCAGAAAGTCCATCTTCAACATACCCACACTTTCTACGATAGAACCATCGTACTGGGTGACCAATAGATCAGAGTTTTTATCGGATTTGATGGGGATATAGCGCATCAAATTGTCAGGGGCGATGATAATACCAGCAGCATGGATACCGGTATGCCGAGCAGAGCCTTCTAGGGTTTCGGCAAAAGAGAGTACTCTCCCCTCAAGTGAAGTCAGGTCCTTTTTTAGGGCTGCTAGTTCAGGCACCTCGGCAAAGGCTTGGGCTAAGGTAGTGCCAGGCTTTTCGGGGACAAGCTTGGCCATCTTGTTGGACTGGTCCAGGGGCAACCCCAGTACACGAGCTACGTCGCGGATGGAAGACTTAGCACCCATGCTGCCAAAAGTGATGATTTGTGCTACTTGATTCCTACCATACTTTTCTACCACATAGTTGATCACTTTTTGACGACCTTCATCGTCGAAATCGATATCAATGTCTGGCATAGATACCCGCTCGGGATTCAGAAATCGTTCAAAAAGTAGGTCGTAATGTATCGGGTCAATGTTGGTAATGCCAATGCAATAGGCAACGACAGAGCCTGCCACAGAACCCCTACCCGGGCCCACAAACACTCCTAAATTTTTGGCTGCTTGGATAAAATCCTGCACAATCAGAAAATAGCCGGGAAATCCCATCTCTTGAATGACAGCGAGTTCGTAGTTGATACGCTCTTCTAGCGTCGCTGTAAGCGTGCCATACCGCCTCTTGGCACCCATTAAGGCCAAGTGCCTGAGGTAGGCACTTTGGGTAGCAAACCCTTCAGGCACACAAAATAGGGGGAGCAAGACATCTCTCTCCAATGAAATGGGCTGCACCTTCTCAGAAATTTCTTGGGTGTTTGCCAAGGCTTCAGGCACATCGGCAAAGAGCGATGTCATCTCTTGGGGGGATTTCAAAAAGAATTGATCATTCTCAAAACGCATCCTATTAGGATCTGTGTAATCCTTGCCTGTTTGCAAACACAATAGGATATCTTGGGCAGTGCTATCTTGCTGGTCTACATAGTGCACGTCATTGGTGGCGATAGCTTTGACGTGGTACTTTTTGGCCCACCGAAGTAGCACTGCGTTACATTGGTCCTGTGCTTTGAGACCATGGCGTTGCAACTCAATGTAGTAGTCTTCGCCAAAGATGTCGAGCCACTCCAAAAAGTACTTTTCGGCTACTGCTTCTCCCTGATGTAAGATTCTCTGCGATACCTCGCTGGCCAAGCAGCACGTCGTAGCCACTAGCCCCTCGGCATGTTGTTGGATCAAACGCTTGTCTACTCTAGGCTTGTAGTAATACCCCTCTAAAAATCCCATAGAACACAGGATGGACAAGTTCTTGTATCCCGTTTCATTTTTAGCGAGTAGTATCTGGTGGTAGCGCGTCTTATCCTTACGATCATGCATGTCAGGGGCCACATAAAATTCGCAACCAATGATGGGTTTTACCCCGGCCCTATTGGCAGCAGCTACAAAATGGGGGACGCCAAACATGTTGCCGTGATCCGTAATGGCCAAAGCATCCATTCCCAATTGTCGCGTTTGGGCCACCAAATGCTTGATTTGGGCTGCTCCATCGAGCAGTGAGTATTGGGTGTGGCAATGTAAGTGACAGAATTGGCTCATGGGGGTTATGTATTGATCAACTACTACATAGTCACTCCCCCCTCTGGGAGGCAATGACCCCGCAAGGAAAGCATTTTCGTCGGGAAAGTAGAAAAAAATTTTGCTTACTCACTGAAAGTGTGCATTTCAACGTGTTTGAGAAAAAAATGTTTTTTACATTCTTCTAATATCCAATCGATTACAGATATGTGGAAACGAAGTAATAAAACATCAGCCTTACTGTTGCCCATTGTGTATGCCGGTTTTTTGTGCCTATGCCAAGTAGCCTGTGAGCCCAACAATGATACGGATTCAAGCCTCCAAGAGCCTGTTATCACTCCTGATAAGTTTTTGCTAGATGTAAAGGACATAAAGAATAGGGAAAATCTTGTATCAATAAGGATTACGCCTGGTAGCCCCGACATGCACCTGGAGGAGTTCTTTGTTACAGCTTTTATCGTTGATGACGGAGGTAGAGGTGCCGTACAAGGAAGACCCAACAAAGAAGGGGGAAGGGAGATTGGTTTCACTATAGATCTAAACGCCTGCAACGTCGCAACACTTGACTACGAGATACCAGAAACCAAGCATGGTCAAAAAGCCCCCATCACATTCGAGGCGCAAGTCAACCCGGGGACAACCATCAAGGTAGGAGAGACCTATACACTGGTCGTAACAGTAGAGCGCAGAGGTAACAAGCCACACACAGAAACAAAGACCACCACACGCGTTGCTGCGCAAGCTGGTAAAGATCTACAAGGGCAAGTAGAGGAGGGGAAAATACCGGGTGAAAACGTCCAAAAGGCACCCCTGGACACGAGGCCAGAAGACACAACACGGTCCAGCAACCACACAACCTCAAGTACAGACGTACCAATAGCCACGGAAAAGGTGCCCGCAACAGATACAAGCACACAAATACCCGCTTCTGATTCTGGCCCACGTGCAACGCTACATAGTGGAATAACTAACGCAATGTCAGAGCAGCATCATAGCCCACCTGATGTCGCGGTAGCCCTCACAGGCAATGCCGATGAGATTGCCGCGATACCTGCCTCTGATTTATTTACTGTCATGCTGCGAGACGAAACACGGAGCGGAAACGTAAAAAATTTTGTCCTAGTTACCATTCAACCTAGTGGTCAAGGCATGGCTCTAAAAGATTTCATCGTTACCGCTTCCCTATCGGATAACAACGGGACGATCGAAGTGAGTAGTGATAAACATCAAAGCGGTTTTGATTATTATAGTATACAAGGTGGGCGTAGTCTTGAGAACATTTTTCTCACAGACGCAAACTGCTTAGGACGCAATAACAAAAGCTTCAGTGACGGAGCGGCCGTCTCGTTCAAGATGGGGGTTTGTCCGAGTTCATCTATCACACCAGGTGACTCGTATACGCTCACCGTAAGAATAGCGCACATGGCCAACAAGCGCCACACAAAAACGGAAAGCATAAAACTCACAGCCCCACCCCAAAGCCCCAAAAAAGGGCGCAATCAAGCTAGTCCACGCAACAGAGGGAGTATTCAGGGACGAGGGGCAAGGAGGTAAGATCCAGCCCTATGTCGATAGTGTCGTGTGCCGAAACGGCGCATTGCCCTATAACTTCAGGAAGGGTACCCCGAAAACAAAGTCTCCACAAATGCGCGGCGGTCAAATGTCTGTAGATCTGCTATGCCTTCGCCCACACCAATATACTTCACAGGCACCTGAAACTGATCTACAATGCCGAGTACAACCCCGCCCTTAGCTGTTCCATCAAGCTTGGTGATGGCTAGTGCTGTTACCGCTGTAGCTTGAGTGAATGCTTCAGCTTGTATCAAGGCATTCTGTCCCGTACTTCCGTCCAATACCAACAGCACTTCGTGGGGTGCTTCAGGAATAAGTTTCTGTATGGTGCGCCTAATCTTGGTCAGCTCTTGCATCAGGTGTACTTTGGTATGCAGCCTTCCGGCAGTATCGATGATGATAACATCAGCATGCACACGAAGGCCTTCTCGTATCGTCTCATGCGCCACAGCAGCGGGATCTGTATGTTGATTGCGAGCTACTACGGCAGTACCCACACGTTGGCCCCACTGCTGCAGTTGCTCTGTTGCTGCAGCTCTAAAGGTATCCGCAGCACCTAGGACGACTTGCTGCCCCGCTTGTTTGTACTGAGCTGCTAGTTTTCCAATAGTGGTGGTCTTTCCCACACCATTGACACCTACCACTAGCATCACGTAAGGTATTGGGAGGTTGTGGGTTAATGGAGGAGTACTACTGACTTCGAGTAACCCAACTATCTCCTCTTTGAGTAGCTGATCTAGCTCTTTGGTCGTACAGTACTTATCGCGAGCTACACGCTGCTCAAGACGCTTGACAATCTTAACAGTTGTTTCTACGCCGACATCCGCTGCAATCAATAGTTCCTCTAGGGCATCCAAGACTACATCGTCTATCTGTGACCTTCCTGCCACTGCCTGACTGAGTACCCTCCAGAAAGACTGCCGGGTCTTAGCAATACCCTGGACTAAGGCTTCTTTATTGGCTTTAGCAAAGAACGGTAGCATCGCACAAGGGGAAGAAGATGAGCGAGGGGATCACGAAGCCCCCCCAAGGAACTTGAACGATAGTATTGGGAGAATAGGCGATAGAAAGGTCCCGAGACCTAGGATTTACGTTTTTTTGGCAAGCATCTCCTTCACGGCCTCTACCGAAACCATTTCCTCCCTGAAGGTGTAAGCACCCGTCTTAGCTGATCGCACAGACCTGATGATCTTCGAGAGGCTCTTGCTGCCTGCTTTTTGGAAGGAAGCAACCACTTTCTTGGCCATAACAGCTATTTGATTTCTTTGTGGACAGTATACCGCTTCAAGATAGCATTATACTTCTTGAGTGCCAGTCTGTCTGTAGTGTTTTGTCTGTTTTTTTCTGTCGAGTACCTAGAAATCCCAGGCAGTCCACTCTTTCTGTGCTCTGTGCACTCCAAGATGACCCTCACTCTACCCCCTTTTTTGCTCGCCATAGTACGATAAGCTTGTCTGTGTTTCGCATTATCTATCAGCCACCAAGCTGCCTAAGCCTTTAGCTAAAGTGCCTCCTTTTTTTGCTTCTTTGAGTACGGCATCAACGCCTTTCTTATTGATAGTTCTGAGCACAGAGGTAGACACCTTCAAAGTCACCCAGGCACCCTCCTCAGCAAGAAAGAATTTCTTCATTTGCAGGTTGGGGTAGAACCACCGTTTGGTCCTATTCTTGGCATGAGAAACATGGTTACCCACTCGAGGCTTCTTACCAGTAATTTCGCAGATCTTGGCCATGTTTTTTGGATCATTTCAGCGTAGTGCGCAAATATAGGGGGGCCTGCGGACTATTCAAAATGGCTAACCCAAGCTTAGTGTGTGTAAAAAATTCGAGACCTCTGCGTAGAAGGCGCACCATCCCTGCAGCGCTTCTTGGAGATCATTTTTGGGTATTCAGTTTGCTTACTGCCCTCATGTTGTATGAGCAAGGCGCTCTTTTGGGTGCATTTTCTCTGTTTCTGCTACGCCTTCGACATGATAACCCCCGGGAGTCTGTATCAGTTATACGCGATAGCCTTCAGAACATGATGCCCATGAGTCTTGGCCATGCCTACCTGGCTTCTAGCCTACCCAACCAACGTTTAATGCTCCCAAACACCCGTTTTATTGGGTAACGACTACGACCAATCAGCCTATTGTAGTGCCTTTCCTAAACAGACAGGGGCTTATGTTGATGGACCTTGCGTTGAATTTCGCTGCGTCAACCTCTCTGGCACAATAGCTGACTGCTCTTGGCTGAACCATACCCTTTGTCTGCTAGGATACGACTACCTGACGGAAGTGTTACTGGGTCAAGACTCGATGCCATACGCTACTCATCATGGCCTATGCCATTGACACTAAAATTAATGTGTAAATGATTTTGATAGATTTATTTAATCTTTTAAATAAAAAGTTACTTTTTATTCTTTTTTGATATAATCTTTTAAATTGACACAATTCATATAAATACATCATAAACCCATTAAATAATTTCATATGCATACATTATTTATCAATACTACCTACCGCATATTACTACTGTCTTTAGGTGCGGGTCTACTCGGCAGTTGCAGCCGATCCCAACGGCTGGGTATAGGAGAACCCCCTCAAGAAATCCTAGACCGCAAACTCAACAATCCCGAGGCCATACTCACGCCCGAACAAAGCATCACCCTCCTGAACCATTGTTCCGAGCTAGGTGAGCAGAACGCAGCAACTGCTGCCGAGAAGACGGTCAGCATATTCGCGGGCAATACCGGGGCCGGAAAGAGTACTACGATCAACGCTTTGATGGGGTGTCGAATGAGGGAAGAGATTGATGGGAGGGACGCAGAAATCATCATTGTAGACCCAGAAAGTCCTCTCGGGGAAATCATGCCCATTGGGCATGGCTGGCAATCCCAGACTTTCTTGCCTAAGATAGTCCCAACACCTGATGAACCTAACAGCGCCTACTGCGACTGTCCCGGATTCTACGATACGAGAGGGGCCGAAATCAACATCGCTAACGCTATCAACATCAGAAAAGTCTTACAGCAAGCAACAGGTGTAAAGGCTATTTTCTTGACAAGCTATAACGGATTGTCTGCAGGCCGAGGCAGCAGCATCCGGAACTTAGAAGCCATGTGCCACCAAATGTTTGGCAGCACAGACAACCTGAGAAGATACCAGCACTCCGTGCTCCTAGGGATCACCAAAGCACCCCTTTACGAAGATGACGAACCACTCACAAGAAAGGCAGTACGAGAGCTATTAACGGATTGCAATAGCCCCATTGCACAAATCCTTGCCAACCGCATCTTTCTATTTGATCCCCTCGATCGCG
>CAYVYH010000020.1:0-15714 GCA_964455155.1 uncultured Cytophagales bacterium
GATTGCTGTTCTACACACTGGCCATAGGCCCTATAGCCTTGCAGTTAGACTTTAGCACGGGGTATTTGCTGGTGTACCAAGGCATCTTTGCTACACTCATAGGCCTACTCTTTGCCCGTAGAAAGCAAAAAAGCTTTGACATCCTCTCCACGCAGCGGGAACAGCTCTTTCAAGACAACCAAGCATCAAAAGAAGAGCTTCTATCGGCTACTGAAGCACAAATGCGGTTCACTAGTGTTCTTAAGAAGGCAGGTATAGAGAAGCTGGAAAGTGCAGCCCACCTGAGCAAACAACTCCTCGCCCTCAGTAAGCAGGGTGGCTCCATCAAGGAAGTCGAAGAACTGGCGCAGCGACTCACCGATCAGCTCACCCCCATGGCGCTGAGCATGGATAAGTTTGTACACCGTACCACGGGAGTTTTATTGCTAGAGAACGTCAAGAAGTTGCCGCTTGACGAATTTTTACAAGAAATACAGCGGGTACTGCAAGACAAAGGGTACAGTGCCAAGATAGTCGTACGTACCCAAGAAAGAGCACTTCAGTGTGATGTAGAGAAGATGCAGCAAGTCATTCTCAACAGCTTTTCTTTTATACGCTCGGTGTCGGTGACTGAGACAGAAGAGGAAGAGTCAGTATTGCTGGGCGTGGAAGAGACTCAGCTAGGCTATCCTCTCAAAACGGTTGAAGACGGTCATACCAAGCAGGTATCAGCGTTGCGTTTGACGATCACTTCTTCTGCCACCCTCCCTACTCTGGATGCGGTGTACATGTCGCAAGTGAATGAGGAAGTGCTTGTCATCCCTGAAGAGACAAGTGATCTACCATTGCTCGCCAATGAGCGCATTGTGAAGGCACACTATGGCTACGCCAATACTGTTAATGAAGGCGAGGAGATCACGATGGTCTATGTGATCCCTGTCGATGTGCGCGAAGTACGCTCCAAAGACATGGACACACCCCAGATGCTAGGTGGTACGGAATGGCCGCGCGCCGATGACACCTACCCAGGCGCGCAGGAGCAGGAAGAAGCCTTTTTGGCAGCAGTCAAGGATAAGTCAAAAGCTGATCTGAGACTCATCAAGCAGGCCATAGTCCTACTCAAGGATTATCATGGTCCCGTGCTGCGCAAGAGCGGCGAGCCGTTTTACCTGCACCCGCTGGCTGTAGCGCAGATTGTTCTGGAGTACAACCAAGATGAAGCCACCATATTAGGCGCGCTACTCCACGATGCGGTAGAGGACACTCCCCTGACGCTAGAGCAGATAGCGTTATGGTTCAATGAAGAGGTGTGCGCCATTGTCAATGGGGTTACGCACATGGAAAGCAACAAGGCGACGATCTACAAAGTGTTGCTCTCCCACCCCGAGAATATCCGTAAGCTCTTGGACGTAGAGGACACCCGGGCGCTGTATGTCAAGCTGGCAGATAGGATGCATAACATGCGCACCATCCATGCCAAGGGGGCAGAGAGCCAGCGGAGGACTGCCGAGGAGACACTGCTCTTTTTTGTGCCTTTGGCCAGGTCCTTGGGCCTGTACGAAGCTGCTGAGGAGTTGAAGACGAGGAGCTTCAGTATATTGAACAATATGAAAGGTGTGTGAGGGGTTGAAGTGAGACACAAAATTCCAGAGCCTAGTGTGAGCCCTTGTCTTCTGAGCTGTTTAGTGAGCTGGCCTTCCTATTTTGTCTTACTCCACGGTGACCGACTTGGCCAAGTTTCTAGGGCGGTCTACATCGCAACCGCGTATCACCGCCATGTGGTAGGCAAGTAACTGCAGGGGCACTACTGTTACCATGGGCATGAGTGCTTCATGCATAGGTGGCACTTCAATCACATGATCGGCAAGTTGGGCAGCTGTTTTGTCACCCCGTGTTACGATGGCAATGATTTTTCCTTTCCTAGCTTTTACTTCTTCTATGTTTGATATCATCTTGTCGTAAAATCTATCTTGTGTGGCGATGCATACCACGGGCATTGCTTCGTCGACCAGGGCAATAGGGCCATGTTTCATCTCTGCAGCAGGGTACCCTGCTGCAGAGATGTAGGAGAGCTCTTTGAGTTTGAGTGCCCCTTCCAAGGCTACCGGAAAATGATAGCCCCTGCCTAAGAAAAGGAAGTTGTTTGCGTCTTTGTATGCCTGGGCAATACGCTGCACCTGATCGCGCTGTTGTAATACAATCTCTATCGTTTCGGGCACATCAGCTAAGTACTGTAGCAACTCGTTGAACATGGAGGTTGTGATGGTGTTCCGTTGACGTGCCACGGCTAGGGCCATCATGACAAGTGCGGTTAGCTGTGTAGTGAAAGCCTTGGTACTAGCTACCCCAATCTCAGGGCCTGCATGTGTGTATATGCCTGCATGTGCTGCTCTAGCAATGGAGGATTCTACCACGTTACAAATACCCAGGATAGTGGCCCCTTGCTCTTTGGCTAGTGCAATAGCTGCCAATGTATCTGCTGTTTCTCCGGATTGAGAAATAGCGCATACAAGGTCTCCTGCACCAATAATCGGTTTTCTATAACGAAACTCCGAGGCATATTCTACTTCCACAGGTATCCTACAGAACTCCTCTAAAAAGTACTCTGCTATCAACCCAACGTGCCACGAGGTACCGCATGCTACCATGGTGATTTGATGCGCTTTGGTTAGCTGACCCATGTGGTCACTGATGCCCCCCAGTACCAATTGTTGTTTGTCTGTGGCAAGGCGGCCTCGCATACAGTCCCTGATGGCATTAGGTTGCTCGAAAATCTCTTTAAGCATAAAATGCTCAAAGTCTCCCTTCTCTATCGTCTCCAGTGTGATGTCGAGCTGCTGAACAGCAGGTGTTAGGGGCGTATTCTCACTATTTTTCATCAACAGCCGATTGTCCTGGATGATAACAATTTCGTGGTCATTGACAAAGACCACTTGATCTGTGTATGCGACAATGGGTGTTGCATCTGAGGCAATGAAAAACTCATCCCTTCCTATGCCAACCACCATCGGGCTTCCTTTTCGTGCAGCGATAAGTGTGTTGGGTAGGTCTTTGGATAAGATAACCAAGGCATAGGCCCCTACGACTTTGGCCAGTGCCAACCTAACTGCTTCTTCTAGCGGACACTGATGGCATTGTTGTACATCTTCGACAAAGTGCGCTAAGACCTCAGTGTCTGTCTCACTCTCAAAAACATAGCCCTTGTTGAGGAGGTATTTTTTGAGCATGCGGTAGTTTTCGATGATTCCGTTGTGTACCATCGCAAACCTTCCCGAGGCCGCCACGTGAGGATGGGCATTAACATCGCTAGGTGCACCATGCGTCGCCCAACGTGTATGCCCGATGCCAATGTGGCTTTTTAGGTTCTTGTTGGCTATAGAATGCTCTAGCTCACTAACCCTTCCTGCTTTCTTGTACACTTTAAGGTCCCCGTCGAGCAGTGCGATGCCCGCACTATCGTAGCCTCTGTACTCCAGTCTTTGGAGTCCTTTTATAAGGATGGGATAGCTTTCTTGGTGTCCTACGTAAGCAATGATACCGCACATGTTTATGGGGTAGGGGTAGGTTGCTGAGACTTTGAATGGATGGCTTTGAGCCGTGCTGTATGCTTGAGGGCATCTCTATACTGCGCTGCCCCTGGAAACTCCTGCACGATGCGCTGGTAGCAACCTAGCGCTGCCACATAAGCTTTCTGGGCTTCATAGGCCAATGCAGCTTTGGCCAGATAAGTGGGTGTAAACACTTTGTTGGGTTTGTAAGCTGCAGCCTTCATGTAATAGGTAGCGGCCAACGGATAGTTTTTACTTTCAGCATATGCATCACCTAGGAGTGCCCAGGCCCGGGCCTGCAGCAGCAAGTCGTTGGCCCTAAACTTGGTGAGATGCTGCACCGCCTTGGTGTAGTCTTTCTGGTGTATGTAGCTAACTCCGGCATAGAAATGCGCGAGGTTGGCTGCTTGTGTGAAGCGGTATTCTTTGACAATATCCAGCAACCCTGCATATACGCCATCGCCGTGTAGGGCTTTGTCAAATGCTTCTTGTTCAAAATAGTAGACGGCCTGGAACATTTCACCGTGCGCCACTTTATTTCGCTTTTGTTGGTAGTATTTGAAAGAGAAAAAACTGACCGTACCCATGAAGGCTAGGAGGCCAACCAGGTACAGACGTCGCTGTTGTCTTTTAACGCGCACGGCTATTTGCTGGATACTATCGCCGGTTGCTAGAGACCTTGGAGTGAATTGCTGAGTCATAGTTATCAAGTATAAACGTTAGTTTGAAGGTACTACGCTGCTAGTGTCGGTGTGAAAGCATTGAAAATGGGTAGTCAACTCTTTAAAAATGGGTAATCTTTTTGGGCATATACATCCTCGTAAGCTGCCGATGGCTGGGGATACGCGGCCGCTTCAGCAAAAGCCACGGCATCAGCTATCTGCTGTTTCACCTGTTGGTCAATTAAATCCAAGGCTTCGGCACTAACTATCTGTCTGTCTAGGATTTCAGCGCGTATGCGACCTATAGGATCTTGTTGTTGGTAGGTGGCTATTTCTTCTTTGGTACGGTAATTGGCTGGGTCAGAGATGGAGTGTCCCTTGTAGCGGTAAGTTTTAAGCTCCAATAAGCTAGGCAGACCGCTCCTAGCTTTTTTAGCGGCCTTCTCCACGGCACGGTGTACAGCGATTACGTTCATCCCATCCACAGCCTCAGAGGGCATATCATATGCAGCACCAAGCTTGTAAAGCGCTGTGACGTTAGAGCTCCGTTCTACAGAGGTGCCCATAGAATAGCCGTTGTTTTCAATCACAAAGATGACGGGAAGTTGATAAAGCATAGCCAAGTTCAACGACTCATGAAAAGCGCCTTGACGCACGGCTCCGTCGCCCATAAAAGTGATGCACAAGTTGTTGGTCTTCTTGTATTTCTCTGCGAAAGCAATGCCCACTCCCAGAGGAATTTGTCCGCCTACAATACCATGGCCCCCTAACAGATGACGCGCTTTATCAAACATGTGCATGGATCCCCCTTTGCCTTTAGAGATACCACTGACTTTGGCAAACAGCTCTGCCATGATGTAGCGAGGAGGAGTACCCAGTGCAATAGGATGGGCATGGTCGCGGTAGGCAGTAATGTATTTGTCTTCTTCACTCAAAGCCGTGACCGCTCCGGCGATACAGGCCTCTTGTCCATTGTACAAGTGGCAAAACCCCTTTATTTTCTGTTGTCCGTAAAGCTGACCTGCCTTTTCTTCAAACTTGCGCATGAGCAGCATTTTTTCGTACCAGAACAGATAGACTTCCTTGGGGAATTTTTCTGGTGACTCTACTTCCGGGTTGGCCGGCAGCGTGGTTGTCGAACGGTACGTCTCGGGCTTCATACGATCCATATGAGGGTAATAGAAAGGCACGAAGCTAGCCAAAAACATCCAAAAAAGAATTGATGCCGCTTACAAAACTCTGGTGCGCACATTTCAAAAATCGCACTGCCGTCGAGTCGAACTTTTGCAGCCCGGCTCAACTTGATCGTAGGTCTCCATGGCGAGACCACACTCTTGGATGGAATCCATTACCTCTCTTTGACCAAGAGCGCTCTCAACACGGTTGACACACAGCACGTCCAGTACGGCAAGAAGGTCTTTGCTGTGGAGGAGCGCTTCGTGAAGTAAGAGCAGCCCTATGCTGTGAAATGCACCTTGCAGCAGCACGGTAACAAGTGTTGCCAAATCGATGGGAAGCCTTATACTAGACTACGGGACCACATTGGACTCGATATCTTCGCAGAGTAACGGCACCAGGCTATCGCGAGTTATCCTAATGCATCCATTTCTCATACCAAGGTTTTATTGCTTTTAGACGATATCTCTGGTAGACCTGGATGAGCAACGTGTGAATTGGTCGGTTCAGCTCATGGTCCGGCAGCACTTTGACCAAGTGTTCGTTACAGATGCCAAAGGGAAGGAAGTTGTTGCCATCATGTAGCAGGTCAAAGCTGACCGAGCCCTGATCTACATGGATCAGCACAGACACGTGGTATCAGGGTAAACACTATGAATTTTGTAGGATGCGTGACATATTTGCGGGCTTGTCCGGTTGAGGGTATACAGCTGTGGTGATCTTTACGCTGCCTTTTACCCGGTCTTATGGGAAAATAGTGGTGCCTTTGCACCTACATAAAGTCACTTGCCATGAAAATAGATAGGCCTTTACTTCAAAAGTTAGCCCAGTTGGCCCAGCTAGAGGTGAGTGTACACAATGAGCCTATCCTGCTCGAGGATTTGAATAGGATTGTTAATTGGGCTGAAAAGCTGAAAGAACTAGATACAACCGGCGTAGAGCCACTAGTCACGATGGCGTCGGAGTACCATATTTTGCAAGAAGATACTCCGCAGATGCCTTTGGCGCATGAAAAAGCGCTAGCCAGTGCGCCCAGTAGGGACTCTAATTATTTCAGAGTGCCCAAAGTCAAAGAATAACGCTTGTGATATAAACAACGATTGTAGCATGGAGCCAGACGCGAAAAAAGTGTTCAGGGTGCTTAATGTTCGCAAGATATGGCTGCCTATTGGCATAGGTATTGGTGTTGTGCTTTGCCTGTTCATGCGTGATGACAGCTTCAGCCTAGCCAAGCTCAGCTTTATTAGGCAAGCCGATTGGCGTTACTTGCTCTTGGTCCTCTTGGTAGTCATCGTGCGCGATGTGGGGTATATTTACCGTATCAGGTTGTTAACCCATGCCAACTTGAGCTGGCTAAGCAGCTTTTACATCATTGTCCTCTGGGAATTTTCCTCGGCTGTGACCCCCTCTGTTGTAGGTGGAGGTTTTGTAGCTATTTTCTTGCTACTCAAATCGGGTATGAATCTAGGCAAGTCGCTAGCCTATGTGATCGTCACCTCCATTTTTGACAATCTGTTTTTTATTGGTGCCACTTCTTTGGGATTTTTCGGTGTCTATGATTCCATATTCCAGACCATGTATATGCTGGAGGGCAAACTAGGAAGGAGTCTCGAGTTTCTGTTCTGGCTCAGCCATGCCTTGGTGTCTGCCTATACTTTTGCAATGATTTTTGCGGTATTTGTGCGCCCTAAGCTCTTCAAGTGGATTTTAATGAAGGGCACTAGTGTTGGTTTCTTAAAAAAATGGCGACAAGCTGCCCGCAGGCATGGCGACGAGCTTATCCTGGCATCGCAGGCGCTACAAGGCGAGTCGCTCGCCTACTGGCTAAAGATTGGGGGCATTACCTTGGTAACCTGGACGGCACGGTATTTGGTTGTTAACCTGATCATCGCAGCTTACGTTCCTCTGGATTTTGTGGAGCACCTGGTTATTTTGGGCAAGCAGGTCATGATGTGGACGATCATGTTGGTGTCTCCTACGCCGGGCGGCAGCGGTACCGCAGAATTCTTTTACAAACAGTTCAATGAAGCTGCCCTGGGAAATTACACACTCATTACGGGCGTGCTTTGGCGGATACTCACCTATTATTTCTACCTTATTCTGGGTGCTATTTATTTACCTAGATGGATAAAAAGAGTATTTGATACTGATGGAGGCCAACCGTAACCAATCCATTCTTTTGTAAGTACACCGCCGGCCCTGATGTTGCATCACATCAAGAGAGCCCGCGACTCACCACACGGCACGTATGGGGCTCGTGTGGTCGGAGGGGTGGTTATAATGGGTGCTGGGTCCCTTATGCGTTGATCTCAGGGAAGAAGAACTCAGCCTCTAAAATGGCCGTTTCATCTGCATCAGAACCATGTATGGCATTGGCCTCGATCGTTCTCCCAAATCGCTCTCGGATGGTACCCGCTGTGGCCTGAGCTGGATCTGTAGCACCAATGAGTTGCCTAAAATCAGCCACCGCATTTTCTTTTCTCAAGACCATCGCCACTACAGGGCCCTCAGACATAGCCTGGCACATTGGGGTGTAGAAAGGGCGGTCTTTGTGCACTTGGTAAAATACACCGGCGGTCTTTGGAGTAAGCTGGGTAAGTCTCATGGCTTGGATGTCAAAGCCAGCTTGCTCTATCATGCTGATAATAGCCCCTATGTGGTTGCCTTGTACCGCATCGGGCTTGATCATGGCGAAAGTAATCGTGCCTGCCATTGTTTTCTAGGTTTAATATGTACGAAAGACGGACAAAAGTAGCAAAATGCGGGCTTAAAACTGTCTCAAAAAGCCAATATCATTCTCTGTAAACAAGCGCAAGTCATGGATCTGGTACTGTATCATGGCGATGCGTTCGATGCCCATGCCAAAAGCAAAGCCTGTATACACCTGTGGGTCTATGTTGCAGTTGGTTAATACTTGCGGGTCTACCATCCCCGCACCCATGATTTCTACCCAGCCTGAATGCTTACAAATGTGGCAGCCTTTTCCTCCACAAATTCTACAGTCGATATCCAGTTCTGCACTAGGCTCCGTGAAAGGAAAATAAGACGGCCTAAAACGTAGCTTGGTATTGCTCCCAAATAGCTCCTTCACAAAGTAAAATAAAGTCTCCTTGAGGTCCGTAAAGCTGACCCCTTGGTTGACATACAGCCCCTCTACCTGATGGAAAATGCAGTGAGCACGTGCTGAGATAGCCTCGTGCCGAAAAACCCTGCCTGGAGAGATGGTGCGTATGGGCAGTGGTTGCGTTTCCATAACGCGTACCTGTACAGAAGAAGTGTGTGTGCGTAGCGCCTGGTCATGAGTCACAAAGAAGGTATCCTGCATGTCGCGGGCTGGGTGGTTATCGGGGAAGTTGAGCGCTGTGAAGTTATGCCAGTCGTCTTCAATTTCTGGCCCTTCAGAGAGGTTAAAGCCTATTTTTTCAAACAGGGCTATGATGTCGTTGCTGATGCGTGTTAGAGGATGCAAGGTACCCAGCGCACCGGCGGGTGGGGGCAATGTCAAGTCCTCTGCTGGTTGGTTCTCCGGTTGTCTGGTCGTACTTACTTGCTCAATGAGCACCTTGAATTTCTCTTGGGCAGCGCTTTTAAGCGTGTTGAGTACTATGCCCAGGTCTCTTCTTTCGTTGGCCTCAACATTTTTTAGGTCAGCCAGAAGCATTGCGACGGCACCTTTTTTGGCGATAAACTTCTGACGAAACACTTCCAAGGCTTCCTGATCGCTGGCTTGAAAGCACTCAATTTCAGCATGCAATGTCTTTACTTGCTCAAGCATATCGCCATCTCATCACGCCCAAGTGGAGCTAGGAATAGTCTGTACACTCACAACGCTCTTCTGTCAAATTTAAGCATCATCACCCATATCAGGAAACTGAATGCCACTATTTTTGATGACGCCTAGGCGTTGTTGTGGATGGCGGTGTCGTGCCAGATGCATGCATCACGAGGATGATGTGTGACAATCCAGGATGATACGGAGTAGTGAAACCCTGCCGTGCGGCGCTATCAAATAGCAGTGCACAACCCGTCATCGGAAGTGTCAGCACCTGAAGCACTGGCATGATTAGACCAAGAGACAGAAGTAGTTATTTAGAGCGTTTTGGCATCGGCAGCATCTGTTTTTGTGGTCTGTGTTATGTTTGTTGAGTGTCACGTACAGTTGCACGATTTTATCGGTTGCATCAGATTGACAATTTCCCCACTTTGTACTTAGAATCTTGTTTCCTTCCAATTCATGAAGATCAAGCGTTGTGTCTGGATGTATTTTTTGTGTGGGGTAGCCTTTGGGTTTACCTCCGAAAACGACTCTTCCCGTGCACTCCCCATCCTGGAGTCCTCTCATGTGGAGCTTCTCCGCAGCGAGCAAGGGATTGTTAAGTACAGGCTATTTACTGAAAAAGCATTGCACTACGAGAACGGTGACAGGGCATACCCAGAAGGCATGCATGTAGTACTTTATGAATCCGACCAAGAGGTGTCAATGACAGGAAAGGCCAATAGTGTTTATTTTTGCGCTGAGAAAAATGTGTATGAATTCAGAGGTGATGTAGAGCTTAAGAGCTTGCGCGAAAAGAGACAGTTGAATACAGAAGCATTGTACTGGAACCCTGAGTCTGAAATATTTTACACGGATAAGTTCATCAGAATGGAAGCTGAAAACAAGTTACTCACGGGTGACGGGTTAGTAGCCAAGCAAGACCTCAGCTATTACACTATCTCCAAACCTCGAGGGTTGTTCAATGTCAAAGCGATCAAGTGATATGCTAGGCCGCCTGTGGTTACGCTACGTCGCTCATGCTGGGTATCCTCTTCGTGTGAGTGCATCGGCTATGCAGGTCCTGGTAGTGTTTGTGTACCTCGTGCTTTTGAGTAAAATGCCCAGCAGTGGGTCGTCCTTTCAACCCTCTAAAGTGTGTGCAGCGCACACGACGAGAGTATGGTAGCGCCTTACCAGATCGTTGTTATTGTGGGGGCACTGATCTTTTCTGCTTTTTTCTCAGGTCTGGAGATTGCCTTCTTGGCTGCAGACAAATTGGAGATGCAACTAGCGGGGGAGCATCAATCCCTGTCTGGGAAGATATTGAACAACTTTCTCAGGTATCCTAACCACTTTATCAGTACTACGCTCATTGGCAATACCATTGCGTTGGTGACCTACTGCACTTACATGGCTAAAGTTTTAGAGCCCTGGCTATACGCTTGTTTGCCCGTTGCTATCAACAACAATACCACGCTGCTCATCCTAGAGACGCTGCTATCAACCCTAGGCATACTGGTGGTAGCTGAGTTTATCCCCAAAAGTATTTTTCTGCTGGGACCTAATCGCCTACTCTCCCTCTTTGCACTACCCGCAGCAGCCATTACTTATGTGCTGATGCCGCTGGTAACGATCACCACCGCGATTGCCAAATTTTTCATTGTGTATGTCTTAGGACAAAAATACCGAGAAGAACAACCTGCTTTTGGCTTGACAGATCTGCATACGTTCATTCAAAATACATCGAATGGGAATGATCAAATGCCTGTGGTCGTCAGTGCCAGGATCGTCAGCAATCTGATAACATTCAGAAAAGTGAAGATCAGAGATTGCATGATACCTAGACCAGAGATTGTAGCTGTCAGCTTGGAAGATGGTATAGTGGGGCTCAAGGAGGCCGTCATCAAAAGTGACCACGCCAAGATTATGGTCTATCGGCATGACATCGACGATATCATTGGCTACTGTCATGCCAAAGAACTTTTTAAAAAACCGAGGTATATCGAGAGCATTCTTCAACCTGTGCTTATCGTGTCAGAAACCAGCCCAGCTCACGAGGTGATGGTACAACTTACCGCAGAAGGTAGAAGCTTAGCACTGGTTGTCGATGAATTTGGCGGTACCTCAGGCATTGTCAGCATGGAAGATATCATCGAAGAAATTGTTGGAGACATACAAAATGAGCACGATACCAAAGAGCGTCTAGAACAAAAACTGGGCCCAGACATTTATTTGCTCAGCGCAAGGCATGAGATTGATACCCTCAACGAAAAATATGGCTGGAATATCCCACGAGGAGATTATGATACATTGGGTGGGTTTATTATCAACGCCATAGAAAGAATACCTCACCTCGACGAGATCATAGCGCTCCCCCCTTTTACCTTTACCATCGTGGAGCTAGAAGGCACACGCATCCGTACGGTTAAGATGGTCATTCATCGCCCCTTGGATGAGTCCCCAACTTATTACTGAGCCGGACCATATCAAACGGGTTACGCTTCCATCTTCCATCAATGCGTTACCACCTACACAGGATCTACGTCAAAGAAAACCTTCACTTGCCTAAGATTTTTTTGGTGCAAAACGTTTCTGGTTTCCCGGGCGATCACCTGTTTAGTTGTGAGCAGTTTGTTGCCCACACCTTTCTTGATTTTTACCCAAATGTCTATCAGGTACTGATTCTTCACCTTGGCAACCAGCGGCATTTGGGGGCCTAGCACGTCATCTTCTAGCTGCTTTTGCAGGCTGCTGGCAAGCATGTGGGCAGCAGATACCACCCAATCTTTGTCCCTATGTTTCAAGGTGATTTTGACAAGCCTTACATAAGGAGGATAGAGGAATTGCTTGCGCTCTTGTAACTCCCTACGATACATACGCTCATAGTCATGTTGCAAAATATCCTGTAACACGGGATGTTGTGGATGGGTAGTCTGTATGATCACTGTCCCCCGTTTTTCTCTTCTACCTGCTCGCCCACTCACCTGCGTAAGCAGCTGAAAGCACCGCTCGTTTGCCCGGAAGTCAGGAAAGTAGAGCAAGCGATCCACATCTAGTACACCCACTAGCGATACTTGACCAAAGTCTAATCCTTTGGTAATCATCTGCGTACCCACCAGGATGTCTGTGCTGCCCTGTTCAAGGGCCTCAATGATTTTTTCGTAACTATGCTTACCCCGGGTGGTATCTAAGTCCATGCGTTGTATTTTTTTCTCTGGGAAAAACAAGCGGAGTGTCTCTTCCAACTTTTCTGTGCCGAAGCCTACATTTTTTAGCTGAGGCGAGTCACACACATCGCAAGCCGATGGCACCTGGGTTTTGTAGCCACAATAGTGACAGCGCAAGGCGTTGTGGAATTGATGGTAGGTAAGACTGACAGCACATTGCGTACACATAGGTACCCAGGAGCAAGCCTCACAAGTCATGTAAGGTGCATATCCTCTCCTATTCTGAAAAATAATGGCCTGCTCTTGCTGGTCAAGGGTCTGCTGTAAAGCTGCTAGGAGTGCCTTGGTAAAATCTTCTCGTAATGTTTTTCTTTCTCGCTCTATGCGCATGTTGACCAGTGAAATCTCTGGCAAAGCGGTTTGGCCAAACCGTTCTCGAAGGGCTACAAAGCCATACTTGCCATTTTGTGCATGGTAGTAGCTCTCTATAGAAGGCGTAGCCGACCCTAGCAATACTTTGGCGTGGTGGAGCTGGGCCAGGAATAGCGCAGCATCTCTGGCGTGGTAGCGGGGCATCACATCAAACTGTTTGTAAGATGTCTCATGTTCTTCATCGACAATAATCAAGCTTAGCTGGTCAAAAGGTAAGAAGATGGCAGAACGCGTTCCCAGCACAAAAGAGCACTTGCCCTGTAGCACGCTGTTCCATACTTCGACCCGTTCGTTGTCTGAGTACCTAGAATGATATACACCGATCTGGTCACAGAAAATTATTTTCAGCCGTTTGACCATTTGGGTGGTGAGCGCAATCTCAGGAAGCAGGTATAACACCTGCCCTCCGCTTTGGAGTACTTCTTGAATGAGTTGTGTATACACCGCAGTCTTGCCACTCGCCGTCACACCATGTAACAAGACGGTGTCTTTTTCTCTAAAAAGACGGTGGATAGTAGCCAGTGCCGTGCTTTGTGCTTGACTCAGCACAGGGGGGGATTGACCTGATGATTGCACTTGTCCAAAGCGAGAGACAATGACTTCCTCTTCTACAAAAATCTTCTTTCTGATAAGCGTTTGGAGCGAAGAAGCGGAAATACCCGACTGGCTGAATTCTCTTTTGTCAACGAAGAGATCCTCTGGTTTTGCTGATTGGTGCACAGGCACCAGCACGGCATACTTGAGTAGTACATCGAGCTGCTTGCCACGCTGTTCGAATGCAGCCAACAAGCCCTGCAAGGCTTCCTGGCTGCGGGTATAGGCTTCGTTGAGTCGTACCCTCTTGACCTTCTTGGGTGTGTACTTCTCTTTTACCTCTTCAAATATTAGGACTATTTGTTTGTGTAGGAGTGATTGAATCAGGCAGTGAACGTTTTTATGCGCTATTACAGCGGCTGCCTCTGTGTACGTCAGGTTTTCGCAACGTTCAAGCGCATTGACTAGCAGCAGCTCTTGCCTAGAAAGGTGGGTGGCTGTTAGGTCTGCATCGGGGTGGAGCTGAATTTTGGACTGACTGCTGAGCCTGAAGCCATTGGGGAGCGCAGCAAGCATGACCTCTCCCATGGTACACAAATAATAGGATGCCAACCAGTGCATGAATCTGAGTTGTATAGGATTGACGATGGGAACGTGATCCAACACGTCAATAATATCCTTGGGAGGGTGGTTGGGGGGGGTGTCGTGGATTTGCTCTACAAGGCCAGTAAAGACCTTTTGCGTACCCAAGGGGACAAGCACTCTACTCCCTATAGCAATGAATTCGATGCCTGTTTCTGGTACGCGGTACGTCAACAGCCCTGGGAGCGGGATAGGTAAGATAATGTCTGCAAAAATGACTTTTCTACTCATTGGGTGTTAGGGCTAACATGCTAACTGGTATAGGCCATTGGGGCTCATACTTTTTCGATGGCCACTCTTTGAAGTAGTGACCAGACGCCAGTCTCGGCGCGTAAAACCAAGTAGGTCATCTCCTTGCTTCGATAGAGAATGACGGGGCAATCTTGATGGACTCATAGCGCTTAGCACCTTAAGTGAAGGTAACATTTTGCTGGGGTAAGTCACTGATCCGCTGTACAAGGCTATTATTTCACTGCTTCCTTGCCGTAATGCTCTCCGTATGGCCGGTTTTGTGATGTGCCGATTGGAGGTGCTACATGTGTGAGCGTACTCCGCCACCCGTTGTTTTTATACAGCGAGGCCATTGTCATGTATCATCTATTGCATGGTAAGCTGTAATTTAATGAAGTTTATGCATGCCCTAAGCCAAGAGGCTTCGGCGTTCGTTGTTACACCGTGTGGCACTCCAGGCCAAGTATAAAGTGTCCACTCACTTCACTTTAACGCATTGACGATGTACCCTGTTCTGTTGAATCGCTTGATAGTAATGGTTATGGTATGGAGTTTGTATCTACAGGGCTGTCGGTTGGGTTCTCAAGTAAACGCTGAGGATTTCGTGCTTAAAAAGTCAAGCAAGACCGACGAGGGTGCGCAAGTCACTAACCAGGCTTCAGTACCAGCTATTCAGCCCTCTTCGCTCTCTGATGTGCCCCATAGTAGGATTCCAACAGTCATATCAGCGGCGCTGACTTCGGTGGCTACTACTTCCACGGTTCAGATGACTTCTCCTACGCATCATCTTGCCGTCGGGCCCTATGCTGTTTCTGACCGGAAACAAGTCCCGTCAACAGGGCCTGAAGAAGCGGGTACCAAGCCTATAGCCGGTCTTGCTTCGGTCTTTGGGGTAAAGGAATGGGCCGAATATTTCGGCGAAGTAGGGGAAGAGCCCTTCCTGCCCCCAGACATAGACCATATCCTGGGCAGTCCTTGCCCGTTCTGGACAGGCAAACATGTCAAAGACACGCACCTGTTGGTCTTGATACCGGCTACGGTAGATGGTCACGCTTTTACTTTAGATCTATTGGAGGAGCTGATACAAAACCCCCGTAGGGGCGGCCATAGCGCGCGATACTTCTTGTATGATGACGAGGTACAACGGTCGTCGGGAGATGTGTATTCCAGCAGTTCTTATTGGGTTTTGCTGACGCGGGACGTGCTTCCTGGCAGCAGAAAAAAGCCTTATGCAATCCAGCAAGCCCTGGTTGCCGCGCAGTCCTCTCATGTTGATGATTTCCCTTATGCCATACCCAATGTATTAGAGGCCGCGACGGCCATCTTATCGCACTACGTGCGCAGTGGTCATCGTCTCTATGAAGAAGCTGGTGACGAGTTGCCCAGTACTTCTACCCGTTGTACGGGGCTATTGGAAGATGTATCTGGGCACCCATTACCGTTTACAGTGGGTCGCTTTTGTGCCAGGGGTCTGGTCTTTCTCAGTGGCTTCGGCGATGATGCGGAGTTTGGCGTGGCGTGCCTTCGCCGATTGGGCACTCGGCATTACCGTCCATCGGCGCTATTGCATTCGTTTGGTACTGAGG
>CAYVYH010000021.1:0-13928 GCA_964455155.1 uncultured Cytophagales bacterium
AAGTAGCCTCACGCTACAAATGCGTCACAAGCTTAGCAATGAGTTCTTCTTTAGAAAACTTCGAAAATTCTTCCTCAGCTATTTGCAACAGAGAGGTATCAATGCGTGCAGCAGGTGCTTTTGCTACTTTTTTTGCCCAATCTGTCAAACGCTGTCTGGCTACACCCTCTTTGCTAGGGCCCTCTACTTGTTTAAACTGAATGCCTAGTTCGCGGGAAATCTGCCTTATTATTTTGACTTCTTGCTGAGTCACTAGGCAAAGCGATATACCCTTCTTACCAGCTCGAGCGGTGCGGCCGCTGCGGTGTGTATAGTACTCAAATTGCTCAGGTAAGTTATAATGAACTACACAGTGCAAGTCCTTTACGTCAATGCCCCGTGCTGCCACATCAGTAGCCACCAAAGCTTGTACTCTATGGTTCTTAAAATCCCTCATCACCTTGTCTCGTTTATTCTGAGAAAGGTCTCCATGTAAAGAATCTGCATGCACACCAGTACGCATGAGGCTCTGTGCAATTCTTTGGGCAGCTGCCTTGGTTCTACAGAATATAATACTTTGCTTACTCTTGTCTGCGTCTAGCAATACTTGTAACGCATTCTGTTTGGCATCTGTCGAACACACCATGTACTGGTGTTCAATGTTTTCATTGACCACGTTGTTGGGACTCAACTTGACCGTCACATGGTCTTTGGCCATATATCGATGCACTAGAAGATTTATTTCTTGGGGCATGGTAGCTGAAAACAGCCAAATAGCCTTCTCTCGGGGTAAAAATGAAAGAATTTGGTCAATAGCAGGTTTAAAGCCCATATTGAGCATCTCGTCAGCCTCGTCCAAGACCAAACGTGTTACACGTGTCAGATCCACAGCCCGGCGTTCTACCAAATCGATGAGTCTTCCAGGTGTAGCCACCAAAATTTGTGGTGGCCTTTTTAACGCTCTCATTTGTGGGCCAAGCGGAATACCCCCGTATACAGCTTGTATAGTTACATGAGGGAGGTATTTCGAAAAAAGCAGCATTTGCTTAGCAATTTGCTGTCCTAGCTCTCGAGTAGGTGACAAGACTAGTGCTTGTACGTATGGCCGTTTTGCATCAACATGCTGTAACAAAGGAAGCCCAAAGGCTGCCGTTTTACCGGTACCTGTTTGTGCCAGACCAATGAAGTCTTGCCCACCTCCTGAGAGGATAGGGATGGCCTTTTGTTGTATCTCAGTAGGTTGAGTAATGTTATTTTCTGCCAGGGCTTGGACAATTTTTTTGTCGATACCCAGATCGCTAAAAAGGGTCAAAATGATTGAATTTTAAGGTTGGATTATTTCCCTTCACAGGGCTTTTGGCTACCGAAACACCCGACAAAACAGGGATCTACTGCCAGAGGAGGGTCTTAAAAAAGCTGACTCAAATCCTTGCGCACTACGCGTTTCGCAATTTTTTACCAATTGTTCTGCTAAGGTAATGGTAAAGCCTGAGAAAAAGAAACAAAGACCCTATGTAGAAAATTCAAGACGGGTGACAAGAAAATTTCATCGCCCTGAATGCTATGCCTAGTCTGTAAACCAGCAAATCACCTTTCAGTAGCGCGGGCATTATTTCGTAGGCTGCGACAATGGTTTTCCGGACTTTTGGCAGACGCAGACATTGGGCAATGTGTCGAACGTGAGAGCCACTTCAGGAAATGTAGCTACCTTCTTGCCTCAAACCCTAGACGCTCTACCTGCTGTCAGGTTAGCGCAGGGATCACCTTTGTTAGAGCTGGGTGATTCCATATTGATCCTCAAAAACTTATTGCCAAACGTTGCCACAAACGAAATCATTGATCGTGTCATCATAGTGGGTCACTGCAGGGGCTCTGGTGACCCACGTTGACCAGAGGAAGTTTTGATCGGCAACGCTATACAAAAATTTTGAGATCCACTTCTTGAAAGAATCCATCTACGATTTACATACCCACTACACGCAAGTAAAATTTTGTGATGGTGTCTTTATTTTTTATGACCTTCTATCATCAGAAACCTCTGTCAATGGACAGTAAATGCTGCGGCCTCACTAGCACTACATCATGGTAGCCCAGTAGAGTATCCTTCCCTTCATCAGTGCGACACATGAAAAGAATCAGTATAGTGCTTGTAATATGTGTAGGACTCATGAGCAGTACTTTGGTTGTGGCAAAAGTGGAAAAACAGAACTTCGATGAACTCTTGGAGGCTATATACAACCGATGGGAAGAGGAAGTGGCATATGAATTACTGCAAGAGAGACTTTGGGAATACTACAATGACCCCTTGGTGCTCAATCAAGCTTCTAGGGAAGAACTTTCGCTACTTTGTATCCTTACAGACGAGCAATTGGATCAGTTTTTCAACCACTTATCAGAAAATGGCCCGCTCATTTCCAGCTATGAAATACAAACAATTCCTGGGTTTGATCTGGAGACGATCCGGCTACTTTTACCTTTCGTAGTAGTAGAGGAAGCATTTGTAGGCTACTCCAAAAGGTCTTCGCAGTACAAAGAACTAGACGCAAGGAACAGTTATGGACTCATGAGATACCAACGCACAATAGATGCCCACAGTAACCATCGACCCAACAATAAGAAAGGTACAGCACCTTATATAGGATCTCCTCACCATCTCCTTACACGGCTTAGCATCAAAAACCCTCGCGGTTGGGAGATAGGTTTATCAGCCAGAAAAGGGGCAGGGGAAGCACTGACCTGGGACCCTGCTACCCAACACTATGGCCTGGCCACCTGGCGACTCCACTGGCTGCGCAGAGGCAAGAAAAAACTCAAAGCTTTGGTAGTAGGTGACTACGCCGTGGGCTACGGTCAGGGAGTAGTACTCAATGCAGGCTTTTGTATGGACAAGAGTAGCGAAACCATCAAGGTCATCCGAACCAACAACTTGGGCATTCGGCCTCACACATCGGTATCAATTACTGCCTTAAAAGGCTTGGCTGCTACTTGGCAGTGGCAGTCAATAGAACTCACAACGTATTATTCCAACGTCAACCTAGACGGGAAAGTGGAGCAAGATGCTTGCGCAGGCAAGCGATGTGTCAGCAATGTTTCTAGACATAGTTATTACAGAACACAAGGAGACATTGCCAAAAAAGGAAAAGTTAACGAGCAAGTTATAGGCAGCACCCTTGTTTACAAACATCCTACGCAACGTGCGGAATTAGGCATCAACATGCTGTATAGCCATTATAACGTGCCTATTTATCCTAAAATCTCTCGTAATAACCCACTACGCTTTCGCGGACAGTACCATGCCAACGGAAGTATCTTTTATCGCTATCTCTGGCAGAACTTCCACTTCTTAGGAGAAGGTGCACTGTCACCAGGCGGCGGCAAAGCAGCACTAGTGGGTGTAGTCGCCAGCCTTTCACGCTATGCAGATGTAACCGTGCTTGGGCGGCATTACGGCCAAAGTTTTCATAGCCCTTATGGCAAAGCTTTTCGGGAAAATTCAACCAGCAACAGCAACGAAAGTGGTGTTTATCTGGGAACTCGGATCAGTCCCCTGCACTACCTACACCTAGATGCTTACCACGACTACTTCTACTTTCCTTGGTGCTTTGGCCAACCACGTGCCGGATATAGTTGGCTAGTCAGAGCCAACTATCAGCCTACTAAGGCTTTTTTTATATACTTGCAGTGCAAAACCACCACCAAACCGCGTTGGATGGCAAAAACTAAAAAAGTCACTATTAGCACTAGACAGAGCTACAAGCTTCTCTGGCAATATACACTGAGTCAAACCACCAGTCTCAAGAGTGAAGTGCAGTGCAGCCGTTACCAGCAAATGGGCGTATCTAGATGGGGATATGCTGCAACGCAAGACATCACTTACAGAGTGCGTAAACTCCGAATAAAAGGGCATGTGGTATGGTTTCATGCTGAGAGTGCCAACAACACGCTCTATACTTACGAACCCAATTTACCACATACAGGTTTCAACTTCCGTCCTCACCGAGGGATAGGCATGCGCTACGGTGTGCTTATATACTATCAACCCACTGCTGCTTTCCGGTTAGCGTTGAAATATTCGCTTACACACCGCAAAAATCAAACCACTGCGGGTAGTACCCGAAAAACTATTCAGAGCAGTAAAAAAAATGATGTGGCACTACAGGCAACCCTTAAGTTTTAACTGATGGTCGCATGTCTATGCCATCTTGGTTAGGCTTTCTCGAGTTCCATAATGGTTATTTCAGGCGCAATGCCGACACGGCCTGGATATCCGATATACCCATAGCCACGGTTAACATACAAGTATTGTGTTCCTTCCTGGTATAAGCCTGCCCACTGCTCGTATCGATACTGCACAGGGCTCCACTTGAACGAACCTACCTCGATGCCCAACTGGCCACCGTGGGTGTGGCCCGAAAACGTGATGTCAATATCAGGATAATGAGGCCTGATCTGAGCATCCCAATGGCTCGGGTCGTGTGATAAAAGCAACTTGATAGGGATATTTTCCGTGCCACGGTAAGCATGGTCTAACTGGCCATACTTGGGAAATCCGCCTGTACCCCAATTCTCAACACCAATCACTGCCAGCTGATCGCTTCCTCGGGCAATAACTTGATGGGCATTCATCAACAACTGCCAGCCCAACTGTTGGTGAATAGTACACATAGCATGGAAATTTTGCTTCTTGGCATCAGAAGAAATCCAGCGGACATAGTCGCCATAATCATGGTTACCTAGTATAGAGTAGACCCCCAGTGGTGCTTGTATCTTGTCAAGGACATCCATGTAAGCATTGACCTCATCGGCCGTGTTGTTGACCAAGTCGCCCGTAAAAAAGATAATGTCTGGTTTTTCCCCTAAGAGCATTGCTACCCCCCTTTTGACTGCCGTTTTGTTGAAGAAACTACCACAGTGTATATCAGATAGTTGTCCTATGCGTAAGCCATGAAAAGAGCGAGGCAGACGGGGTAACTTGACCTTAACTCTGCGCACCCTATAGTCATGTGCACCAACAACAATGCCGTAGCTCATGGTAAGGACAGGCACAACAGCAGCAGCCATAGCGGCCTTTGTCAGGCAGGTAGACCGAGCAATATTTGTAGAAATTGGAATGTCGTTGCTTAGCGCGCGTACTACTTGGCGCAGAGCCCACCTCAGGGCTCTCACAACGTCGTCTAGAGACAAGAAGAAGGCCACAAAAAGCTTGGTGATGTAGTTGACGAAAAAAAAGGGCAAAAGAACGCGCCTAAAAAGGCTACTTTGAAAGTCAACACCAAAAGAAATAGTCGCCAAGAAGGGAACTATACAAAGACCAGTAATACCCCAATAAGCCCAATGGATACTTGCCCGCGTGATGGGCTCTAAATGTGCCGTTAAGACTATTACACCTTGATATACATAAAAATCAATGAGTAAAGCGATGCACACGAACAGCGTCAAAATGGAGTATCTACGCATGATTCGAAACGGGGGTTATTCTTTTAAAAATGTTCATAGGTTCTTCCAGCCATATACCAGTAATCCATCGTGATCAAGGCGTTACACCTCTCCTAGATTCGGCAAGGTGCCACACCCAACGTCTCCGTACCAAGAGGACATTAAGTTGAGAGAGCCATGACCTATAGCCTTTGGACAACTCTGAAGTTACGCATACCAAAGACTTTTTTGCGCCCAACACCAAAGATACGTTTCATTCATCGCTGCCCTCATTTCATGCTTAAAGCAATACTAGTACATCGGTAATGTCACTTATCATAGCCCAAAACTGTCTGCTGGCCTACTAAGTTGGGCAACGACAGCTGCAAGTTTTCCAGCTTGTTGAGCTGACTAATCATATAAGCCGCTAAGTCTACACAAAGTGCCTTCTCAGGCTCGTGTAAAAGGAAATAAATCGTTGATAGCCCCTGCTCAAGCCACAGGTGGAGCTTTTTAATCCATGCATCAATTCTTGTGTAGTCAGTTATATGCAAGTTGTTGCCCGTAAAACGGACAAATGCACAGTGTGTTGTGAGCGTTTGGTGCAGGACATCCCTTCTACCCGATACGTCTGTAATTACTGCAACCATGCCACGCTCATGTAAAAAAGAAAATAACTCTCGCTGCGCTATTTGATCACTAAACCAGACTGGGTGTCTCAGCTCGACAGCCATCGGAAACCCTTGAGGAATATGCATTAACAGCTTCTGTAGTACTCCCATACTACTAGGCCGGAAATAGGGAGGTAACTGCATAAAAGTCATACCTAATGCCTCTTCAAAATGGAGCACAGCATCTATAAAAATATCCAAGAGTCTGAGCTGCTTATCAACATCCTTACTGTGGCTGATACTTTGAGAGACTTTGGGGCAAAATTGAAAGCCCGGTGTGGCTACTCCTTTCCATTTTTTTACTTTCGCGACAGAGGGGATGCTATAGAATGTGGTGTTAAGCTCTACAGTGTTGAATTGTCGGCAGTAAACGCGCAAGAAGTCCTTGGCGGGGGTACCTTTGGGATACACTTTGCCTACGAAACTACGATCGGTCCATACAGAGCAACCGATGAAGATAGAAGGCGCTTGACTACGTTGAGGTAACTTGTCTAGCAGGGCACGTGTGGCCGGTGGGTCCTCGGGAAATCCCCACGCAACCTCTGATAGTGCACCTTCTTCCAAACGACCAAATTTCATTCTGCTGCATTTTAAAAGTTATATCTAGCTAGCTCTCAGGATGTTTTTGCTTCCTCATTCAGCCCCATTCCATAACACAACTCCTCGCAACAGTATTTTTGGGGGACTTTTAGTCGATATCGGTCAAATTTTTCCATCTAGACATGGCTGCCGCCTATCCACCCTCTCTGACAAGACCCACGTATTTGCTAAAAAACATCCTGGCGTAGACCCAACTCAACAGCGCCGTGGCGAAGATTTTAAAAAGCACGGCCAACCGTAGTAGTGAAAAAATGGAGACCATGTGTCATTGATTATCTTATATACGCCGCCGCCCGGAAGATACTCATTCTCGAAGTGCCCAGTGTACTCTGTTAAGTATCATAGGGTACTGACCGATAGCAGCTACCACATCGATAGCCTACGTCTTCATACACAGAATACAATATCTCGACACGGCTACCGCCGTACCGTTAAAGTCTTCAACCATGTGCCTCATGAACACCAGACACTAGCTGAAAACAATATGCATCGCCCTTCGCTGAATACGAAGCTCTTTACCCTGAATATTGGCATGAAAGACAAGAGCATAGACAGAAGCACACTGCCATAGCTAAGACACAGAACAACTGTGTCAACAGACACATGTAGACATATTTTTTGGGAAACAGAAAAAAATTTCCTTCATTGCAGCAGTTCATCAACTCTAAAGAATACCTATGAAAGCAATCAATGTTGTTATAACCACTCTTCTTGTGATTGGGGGCCTTAACTGGGGCCTAGTAGGTCTTTTTGAATTCGACCTTGTACAAACCATTTTTGGCCAAGGTGCTCTTGCGCGAATCGTGTATACGGTCGTCGGACTCTCGGCTGTGGGCAAGGTGGTCCTCTGGAGCATGGAGGAAAGCGAGGAGTAGCCTCCAAAAGGTGGCGTTTTCTTCAGTGAACTGAGCCAAATATGGCAGGCTGGACACGGGTGGAGTAGCGGCCAGCTGTGTCTTCCTTCCCTGCAGTAGCTTGGTGCGCCTGTTTAGTTTTATATCAGCCACTTTGCCATATTTGTCTAAGGTTGTGTGACTAATAAGTCGGCAGGATTGTCTAGATAAAGATAAGAAGCAGCATCTAAGGTGTCTGCGCAAATGGCGTTAATGCTTACACAGCTCCCTCTTCTAAAGCATGACAAAGGGGGCTTTTTTTGTTGGTGCAATCATGCAGCGGCACTGAATATCCATGGAGACAACCTGGATCGTTATTATTGCATCATTAGCTGCCATTAACTGCAGCTTGATTGGTACTTACCTAATGCTTAGGAAATTGGCTATGATGGGTGATGCCATCGCCCACGCGGTTTTACCAGGCATTGTCATTGCATCTCTACTGGCTAGCTCCAAAACTTCGCTCGTGGCCCTCGTAGGAGCAGGCAGCGTAGGAATCGTAGTCACTTTACTCATAGAATTCCTACACAAGCAAGTGAAGCTTCAAGCAGATGCTGCTATTGGAATCAACTTCACTTGGCTGTTTGCACTGGGTGTTATACTGATCTCTTTTTTGAGCAAGAACACTGACTTGGATCCAGAGTGTGTTCTATACGGTGAGATAGCCTACACACCTTTAGACACTTGGGTGAGTCCAGGAGGGATTGACTTGGGCCCGAGGGCTATTTATGTACTTGCCGCAATGCTGTTAGTGAACCTGAGCTTTATCCTTTTTAGCTATAAAGAGCTGTCTGTCACGACTTTTGATCCCGCTTTTGCTACTACTATCGGCATGAATACCACTTTATGGCACTATGTATTGATGGGTGTTACCTCCTGTACAACAGTGGCCACTTTTGAAGTTGTAGGCGCTATCCTTGTTGTGGCACTTTTGGTAGCACCGCCGGCCACTGCATATCTACTTACCCAACGTCTACACAAAACGTTAGTCGTCGCTGCGCTATTGGGCATCTTAACAGCTGTGGGAGGATGCTATTTAGCCTTATGGGTGAATGGTTCTATTGCTGGAGCCATGGCTACCACGGCTGGGGGCTTGTTTTTTGTTACTTTCTTGATACAGCAGTGGAATAAAAGGAATTTGCAAACGCCTGCTTTCCCTGTTACTTAGCCAGGAGATTGTCATTTTAATTGGGGCGACTTATATTAGGGTTGATGGGCTCATGGCTTTTGGGGAGAAGGTAGCCGGGGGCCGTTTAAAAAAAGAACTAAGATGAAAGTAATTGGTAGACTACTCGAAATGCAGGAGACACAACAAGTGTCGGATTCCTTCAAAAAACGTGCGTTTGTTCTCGAACATAACGAAAATCCACAATATCCAGAGTACATCTCTTTTGAGTTGGTCCAAGATCGATGCAGCTTGTTAGATCACTTTCAACCAGGACAAGACGTTGAGGTTAGCTTCAATCTGAGAGGTAGAAAATGGGTGAGTCCTGAGGGGGCAACAAAATACTTTAATACGCTTCAAGCGTGGCGCATAGAGGTGGTAGCCCCAAAAAGTAACCAGACCTCCACTGAAGAAGAGAATTCTACCAATAACATAGTAACAGACAGCGAAGAAGACGATCTTCCTTTCTAAACACTCCGTCACACTATTTTGTCACTTAGATCCCTTGAAATGAGCGCACCTGCTGGGTTTTTGTATCGACTATGTACAACCTCCCCAGGAATCACTGCGGACTAGGGTACGTACAGGTCCTGTTGTCGAGATTTTCTAGGTAGCAGCTGAGCTGACCACTTGATGGTCATACGCAACAACAAACATCGCCACTACGCTATAAGTCTGCTGACAATCCACATCGTCGCCCACATATGGGGTAGTGAATGTTAGCCTAATGAAAGCATGGAAGCAGCAGCGGTATTATTAAGCGTCATGATCAACATCACCATCTTTTATGTGCTGTATACCAGAAGGCACAGGGGTAGTGAGAACGCCGCAGCTGATCAAGGGGGGCAAGCAACAACGTTATCTAGCAAGTTTACCTGGATGGCTATCAAAACGAAGTTGTCCCAGTATATCCCTACAGGCAAAAATATCATCAAGTACTCCCAGAGCAGAGTCGGCAAATACGGCACTGACCATACGGCCTTTGCCACCTTCCTGTGCCTGAATTATATATTGCCTTATTTCATGTGGGCATATGGAGAGGCATATCACTGCAACGTCCTGACAATCAATCGTTTCGTAGGTGCTATGATGTGCATTCCATTACTTTTTAAGAAGTCTTGGCCGATGAGAGCACTTAAGTATTTTCCTACTTATTGGCACATAACCGTAATGTATACCCTACCCTTTAGTACCACGCTCTCTTTCCTTATCATGGGCGGTACCATGGAATGGTTACTCAACATAGCACTGGCCATCATCATGCTAAGTGCCATAGTAGACCAACTAAGTTTTATCATTCTCTCCATTTTAGGCATCTTCTTAGGGATCAAGCTTTATGAATTGCTATGGGCCGTTATGGGAGCAATGGCCCCTTTTAGCCTGGACTCGGTAACTATGCACTACCTTGTCTATACATGCATCTTCGCTACATCGATAGGTTTCCTCTTCTTGCGAAGAGGAAAAAAAGAAAAAGACAAACGACTAGAGACTCTAGAATTATTCGGCAAAATAATAAGCAGGGAAGTGCAAAACATATTATCACTGAGTAGCGCATACGCCAGCTCCATCCAGTTTTTCAACAAGCAGATGCGTATAGAGGCGTCATTACCTACTGAGGATAATCAAGAACTGCTCCTTATCAAAATGAACAAGAGGGCCTACGTATCCCTTTGGGAAACTACAGATGGGTTAGTGCGCGACAGCGTGAGAGATGTAAAAAATCTCAACAAGAAGCTGGCCACCCTACGAGAGCGTATAGATTCCGATGACTTTACAGTACTCTCAATGCAAAAATGTGTGACCGATGCCTTGAAGCTTTATGGCCTCACTTCGTACCAAGAAAAAAGCATGTTGGTTAATTTGGACGAAGATTTTCAGTTTTATGGATCGGCATATTATATGCAGCAAGTCGTCTCGAACCTATTAGACAATACCTACAAGCACAGTCAACGGGACTGCATGATAGAGATATGGCTAGCCAACAACAGGCTTTGTGTCAAAGACAATGGTTCTGGCATTGCCAAGGAAGTCTTGCCATATATTTTCGACCCTTTTTTCACAACATCTAAGACAAACATCGGCCTCGGCCTATCCTTTTGTAAGCTCGTGATGGATGCATTTGGTGGTACGATTGTCTACAAGTCAAGGCAGGGAAACCCATCATTTACAGAGTTTTTGCTTACGTTCCCTAAACTCAAAAAAACAAATAAAAAAAAGCGGGGCCCGCGTAAGACGGAATCATGCATGGAAGCGCCACAGCAAGAAAACCCATCCCGCATTTTGTAGTTACAGGTGAGGCGTCTATTTTTGTCATGCTTGTGCCTTACGCCTCCTTAGCTCAGCTGGCAGAGCAACTGACTTGTAATCAGTAGGTCGCTGGTTCGATTCCGGCAGGGGGCTCTGAAGCCCCGCAGGGGCGCTTTCTTCGTTTCATCCTTAACTTGATTAAAAGATCGAATTAAGGATTAGCCAAAACTCACCACTCCAACGCCTAAATACATGCCCAGTATCATCTATTGCTTGCCATTGTTGGGAGCCTTAGCTCTAGTCTATACTTTCCTACAAGCTTCCTGGATAGCCAGAAGAAGTCCTGGCGAAGCGAGGATGGAGTCCATTGCGCACAGTATCGCCCAAGGTGCGGTTGCTTTCCTCAAGGCGGAATACAAGGCTGTTGCTTACTTCGTGGGCATCGCCATGCTTTTTTTAGCTTACTTGAGTACGGACAGTGACCATACCCACCCACTCATCTTGGTTACTTTTATTGCAGGTGCTGTGTGCTCTGCGCTAGCAGGGTGGGTGGGCATGAAAATTGCCACAAAAGCCAACGTGAGAACTGCCCAGGCGGCGCGCACCAGCCTTGCTAAAGCCTTTAGGATTGCTTTTGCTGGTGGTACGGTCATGGGGATGGGAGTTACGGGGCTTGCTACATTGGGTCTAGGCAGCTTATTGATCTTTCTCCTCTTGTATTTCTTGCCGGAGGGGCTTACCAGCACCAACAGGTCTGCGCTAACGCTAGCGTTGGAAACACTGACAGGCTTTTCTTTAGGAGCAGAAGGCATTGCTTTGTTTGCTCGCGTGGCGGGCGGCATTTACACCAAAGCAGCTGATGTAGGGGCCGATATTGTGGGGAAGATAGAGCAAGATATTCCTGAAGACGACCCCAGAAATCCGGCTACAATTGCTGACAATGTAGGTGATAACGTGGGTGATGTGGCAGGCATGGGCGCTGATTTATTTGGTTCTTATGTGGCGACAATTCTAGCGGCAATGACGCTAGGCAGCGAAATAGAAGCATCGGACAAACTGGGAGGACTCGCTCCCATACTGCTACCTATGTTTATAGGAACATCAGGGATTATATTTTCGCTGATGGCTACTTTTTTTGTCCGTATTCAAGAAAACGGGGATGTGCAGCAAGCACTCAATAAGGGCAACTGGATAGCCACTCTACTCACAGGTTTGTTTGCCTACTTTGTCGTTCCTATGTTACTACCAGATACCTGCTCTATGCGCGGGCAATCCTTTGCAACGACAGATATTTTTTATGCCATAGTCGTAGGCTTGGTAGTAGGGAGCCTGGTGAGTATGATTACGGAATACTTTACAGCCATGAACCAGAGGCCAGTGCGTTTTATCGTTCAACAATCTTACACGGGCCATGCGACTAATATTATTGCAGGTTTGAGTGTAGGGATGTTTTCCACAGCGTTGCCGATAGTACTGTTTGCTGCGGGTATCTATACTGCTTTTTATTTTGCGGGTTTCTACGGAATAGCTATGGCCGCTACCGGCATGATGGCTACCACGGCCATGCAACTATCTATTGATGCGTTTGGGCCCATTGCAGACAATGCGGGTGGAATCGCAGAGATGAGCGGCTTGCCCCAAGAAGTGAGGCAAAGAACGGACATCCTGGATGCGGTGGGCAACACTACAGCAGCTACAGGAAAGGGGTTTGCTATCGCCTCGGCTGCTTTGACGTCACTAGCCCTTTTTGCCGCCTACGTGCGTACTGCAAATATTCAATCGATAGACATTTACAAAGCGCCTGTGATGGCCGGACTATTCGTAGGCGGCATGGTTCCGTTTTTATTTTCTGCTCTGACTATCAGCGCGGTAGGAAGAGCGGCCATGGCTATGGTACAGGAGGTAAGAAGACAGTTCCAAGAAATCAAAGGTATCTTGCAAGGCGAAGTACAGCCCGAGTACGACAGGTGCATAGACATCGCTGCGAAAGCAGCCCTAAAAGCCATGTTGCTCCCTGGTGCTTTGGCCATTATTACACCTGCTCTTGTGGGATTTGTTTTTGGACCGGAAGTTTTGGGTGGCTTCCTGGCGGGCCTGACGGTAAGTGGCGTATTAATGGCTTTATTTCAGGCCAACGCAGGGGGAGCTTGGGACAATGCCAAGAAGGCTTTTGAAAAAGGTGTTGAAGTCAACGGGCAAATGTTCTACAAGGGGTCAGAAGCTCATAAGGCCTCCATCACAGGGGATACCGTGGGAGATCCTTTTAAGGATACTTCAGGACCTTCCATGAATATTCTCATCAAGCTTGCCTCCATAGTAGCGCTGGTTATTGCTCCCCATATTGCGCTGAAAGCCTGTAGAATCCCCACGGTGCTACACATCAATGACCCAGCGCCTGCTTTTGTGGGTAGGGATCAAGACGATCAGCGCATACAACTGTCAGACTTTTCTGGCCAGAAGTTAGTGTTGTACTTCTATCCCAAAGACAATACCCCATTTTGCACAGCACAAGCGCGTAGCTTAAGGGATAACTACGAGGCCTTGCAAAAAGCTGGCTACGAAGTCATCGGCGTCAGCACGGATAATGCAGCAGCACATAGACGTTTTATTGCAAAAAATGCGCTCCCCTTCCGACTCATCGCCGATGACGATCATATGATCCATGAGCAATATGGCACTTGGGTACGAAAGCCTATATTTTACTTCTGGAAGCGTTGGGGCACAGCTAGAGTCACCTTTGTCATTGGTGCAGACGGTAAAATCGATCGCATCATCAACACCGTGAAGAGCGGAAGCCATGCGGCACAAATACTAAATCAGGCAAAGCCCGGCCAAGGCATGACATAGGTTGTGATACCTTAAGATGGGCGAAAATAGATATCCCCAACCCTATTCCATGCTCCACGTTCAATGCTTCACATTCAATGCGTTTTCAGAGAATACCTACATAGTCTATGA
>CAYVYH010000022.1:0-13504 GCA_964455155.1 uncultured Cytophagales bacterium
TTAGCCTTGCTCAACCTCCGGAGACAAGAGCACTTACAGCAGACAACATAAACACGCACAGCCGAGTTCTTAAGACTCGACTACGTGACTTTCTACAAATTTTGGTGGCAGAGATATGAGCTTAGTACATCCAAGTGGCTAACCATTATCTCTTTTGAAAAAATATTTTTAAACTTTAAATAAGGAGGTTGATCCATCAGAGTAAGCTTCTTTATGTAATTGCGCGCTTTCCTGTAAGCTGGCGCGCTTTTAGTTACCTTGCCTCCTAAAATAACAGTATGTAGGCCTGTATCGAGTTTTAGTGTATGCATCATAATCAGGATATATCGTAACCATTCATCACTATGCGTGTATTGGAACCTGTTGTAGTAGTATAGCATACTTTTTCCCACGACCGTTATGTGAAGATAATTCTCCTCAACAAAAACTAGTACGCTGGGTAATGTGCTAGGTCGGGTACGCTGTACATAAGTATATGCACTTCTTATGAGTGTATTGGCCTGATGTATGGTGTATAGTCTTGCTTGATGATAGCTTGTCTGAAACCAGTTTATGATACACGGATCCACGGCAAAGGCTACTGTTACGTTCAAAGAAGCATGTGTGAAATGTCTGATCTCATTGGTACTTATAGGACATACAAAGCGCAGGTAATCAGCTCCGTTTTCTTCTTGAAACAGCTGGTTAGGAATCAAAGTATACTGCTGGTTGTCAATACACAGCGTAACAGCGGACCAGTTATTAGCACTTAGTAGGGCATGGTCTCGATAAAGTTGTTCGATAGATCGAACACGTTGATAAGAATGTCCGTGTGCCAAACGGTACACCTCCAATAGCATACATTGTGTCGTTACAAGATTAACACAACTCACTTTGAAACACGTACCGCTTATGTGTATCGATAAATGACACTGAGGTAAGGTAGCAACGTTCAATTTTTTTTCCCGAACGGCGAGGAGGCACTGATAGTTTTCTTCTGATGGGGTATCTTCCATAAACGGATGCCTGTGCTAAGAGCCTATTGTTTGTGGGACGCTTTCGGGCGCAATCAAATATGCCGCACCTCACGTCCCCGTGCAAAAATAGTGAGATTTGTGCGAAGCTTGTTGCCTTCTTTTCCAATGGTATTCGTGCTCCCCTATGGTTCTTGTTGTTACAGGCTGTGGCAAATACGCCTTAGCTCATTGTATGATCTTCCAACTAGCTTCGCAACTTTTATTTTAGTTATTTTACCTAGCGTTACGATACGTACACTGATACAGACGAGGTACACTTTTTTCTCTACGATGTGCTCCCGTGTCTAAAGGGCGTCGTGCACTGGCACTAAAGGAGGCATACTTTACTTTTTTGTGCTTTGGGGTACTTAGTATTCTGTGGCGCAAGTGTTTGAATACAGCCGAGTTGGCATACTGCCGTAAGTATTTCGGTACCATAGCCCTTTCCGCGTTTTTGTTGGACGGTAAATTGCGTGGAGAAGCTAGTTTCTTGGAGTAGCAGTGCAAGTGATAGCATAGAGAAGTAATTGCTGGGTTATCCATTACATGTGACCATCCTTAATCACCGTATGCGACGTTTGATGGCTCTTGGTATTTTGTTGTGTACGCTTAGCAGTGCACATGGGAAGCATGCTACCCAATTGTTGGACCAGGATCGCATGGTCTCCATACTGGTAGACCTAGAAATAGCCAGGGCTATGGCGCAGTATTATGCCAATGATGAAGATACTGCCCGTCGGTTAGCCAAGGAAAATGCAAGACTGGTGTACCGAACGCACAATGTGAGTACTGATACCTTGAAAGAAAGCTATCAGTACTATCTCTCCCACCTTGACACGATTCAATACATATATGAGGAGGTAATCAAGCGACTTGAGGAACTACAAGTACAGATAGAATAGTGCCATCTATGGAGCAGCAAGATGTACTGAATCAAGGAGATAGTGTGAGGATGCATGGCCAAGAGTGTGTGGGAGAGCTTGTCAGCATCACAGGCAGATATGCGACCGTTGCTTTTCAATCGATGGAGGTCAGCATGCCCATTGAGAAGCTTGCGAAAGTCCACCCATCTGCAAAAGCTCAGCGCTCTATGCGTACCATGCAGACAACCACGCGCCTTTTGAATGTAGCTGCTGACGCGTATTCTTCTTTTAATCCTGAGATAGACCTTCATGGAATGTCTATACAGAGCGCCCTAGATACCGTAGATCGGTGGGTCGACAAAGCGTCACTATTGGGGCATAAGCAATTAAAAATTATCCATGGGAAAGGCACGGGTGCCTTGCGCAGTGCCATACGAAAGTACCTAAAATCCCACGATCAGGTTGAGCGCATCATAGACAAGCATCCCTACCTGGGAGGTGAGGGAGTAACTTGGCTAGAAGTACTTTGAAAGCAAGCGACCTGAGTAGCCTCGGCAGGAATCGAACCTACATCTAAAGTTTAGGAAACTTCCATTCTATCCATTGAACTACGAGGCTAAGAATAAGAGAAGGCGAAGTTAGCCTGGTAGGTCTCTTCTTTCAAGTAATTGGGATAAATCTTCATGTGTTGTAGATATACTTGTTGGTAAAGTACATCCTTGAGTGCTTCTATATTGCTCTGTTGTTGGGCCGAAATATATACTGCAGGGTCATTTCTCTGAGGAAGGTGAGTCTGCTGCAGGCTTGCTGCTTCTACAGTAGACTCTTGTGTGACTTCATTTGGTTGGAGCTGATCGACTTTGTTGAAAACCAGAATCATGGGTGCTTCTGCCACACCAATCTCTCGCAGCGTGCTCTGTACTACCTCCATATGCTCTCCATGAGCCGGATGTGAGACATCCACCACATGCAAAATAATATCTGCCTCTTTTATCTCGTTTAGAGTAGACTTAAAGCATTCAACGAGGGTATGTGGGAGCTTACGAATGAAGCCCACTGTGTCTGTTAACAAAAAAGGAATTCCATGCATTACTACTTTGCGTACTGTAGAGTCTATAGTAGCAAAGAGTTTATCTTCGACATGGACATTTGACTTAGAAAGTACACGCATCAGGGTCGACTTCCCCACGTTGGTATAGCCTACCAAGGCTACTCTAGTGATTTGTGTCCTGGTTTTGCGTTGCGTGATGCTTTGACGCTCTACGGCTTCTAGCTTCTTATACAAGTGGGCCATCCTATCTTGTGCAATCCGCCGGTCTGTTTCTAGTTCTTTGTTTCCGGGCCCCCTCATACCCGCACTACCTCCCTTTTGCCTAGATAAGTGTGCCCACATTTTGGTGAGTCGTGGCAACACGTACTTGTATTGCGCCAGCTCCACTTGCGTTTTTGCCTGGGTAGTCTTGGCCCGCATGGCAAAAATATTAAGAATCAGCAGGGTCCTGTCCATTACCTTGCAGTGCAGTGCACCTTCTAAGTTGCGCACCTGGGAAGGATTAAGCTCATCATCAAAAATAACTAGATCTACCTGCTGTTCTTTGACGAAATACGCAATCTCCTCTAGTTTTCCTTTGCCCACCACAGTCTTCGCGTTGGGCGTGGCAAGATTTTGTGTAAAAGTATCGAGCGTCTTAATACCCAACGTAAAGGCTAAGAAGGCGAGCTCCTCCACGTGTTCCTTAGTCCTTGTGCTAGACTGCTGGGATGTGGTCACCGCAACCAAGACTGCTGTTTCTTGTTTAGGTGCTGTATCAATATATTGTGCCATGCTGAAAACGTTACAAAGGCAGAGCTGCCGCAGGGGGGATATGCTTGCGAAAGCCCCCTACTGCTCGACACTTTTGCCAAGAACTACCGACGCATTTTAGACAAAGCACCGCTCTTGCACAAGCAATATGATGTATTCTTTTGATAGTGTTGCATGCCTTTACGAGAGATATCTTGTCCACAGAAGTATTGCTACTGATTCTAGGAATATTGCGCCTCATGCAATCTTTTTTGCGCTCAGAGGATTTCGCTTCGATGGCCATGCCTTTGCACAGCAAGCCTTAGAAAGAGGGGCATCTTGTGTTGTCATTGATGATGCTCGCTATCAAGCAGATAGTCGCTACATACTTGTCGATAACGTACTGGAAACCTTACAAGGGTTAGCGATGTACCATAGAAAGCAGCTCAAAATTCCTGTGCTGGGTATTACAGGGTCTAGCGGTAAAACCACTACCAAAGAGCTCATTCAAGCGGTATTGCGTAAGCATTATGTTACCGCGGCTACTAAGGGAAATCTGAATAACCACATCGGTGTTCCACTGACGGTATTGGCCATGAATGATAAGACGGAGGTAGGTATCGTAGAAATGGGTGCCAACCACGTGGGGGAAATTGAACGACTCTGTGAAATAGCTATGCCTACTCATGGCTTGGTTACTAATATGGGGCATGTACATATTGAGGGGTTTGGTAGTTTTGAGGGAGTGATTCGAGGAAAAAGTGAGTTATATAATTACTTACTTCTGCGTGACGGAGCGGTGTTTGTTAATACAACAGATCCTATTCTCGGGCGTGTCACCAAGCAGTTAACTCAGGTTATTACGTATCCTCAGCAGCGAGATTTTTATCACTGTCGGCTAATTAAAGAAGACCCTTTTGTAGTATACCAGAGCGAGAATGCACAGATCATCACCTCTCATTTATTGGGGCATTACCACTTTTACAACGTTGCTGCTGCACTGTGTATAGCCAAGTATTTTGGAGTCAATGAGACCCATGCCAACGAGGCTATCCGAAGCTATCGGCCCAGCAATAATCGTTCACAAATTATTAAAAAAGGGAGCAATACTATTTTTTTGGATGCGTACAATGCCAATTTCGAGTCGATCAGGGGCGCTATACATGCCTTCCATCTAATGCCTGCTATGCATAGGGTACTTATTATGGGTGATATGGCTGAACTGGGTGAAGAAACGGAAGAGGCCCACCAAGCGTTAGGCAGGTTGACTACACAGGCCGTTTATAGGTCTGTTTTACTTTGTGGGCCACATATGCAAGCCGCTAAAGCGAGCAATCCCAATGCCATTTATTTCTCTGAAAAAGAGCCGTTAGTAGCGTACCTAAAACAGCAAAAATTTGAAGACACTCATTTTCTTATCAAAGGTTCTCGGTTTCTTCAGCTGGAGACGTTAGTGGAGTTCATTCGGTAAGAGAAATAGCCTTCAACTAAGAATTTCGCAATACGCTTTTGTCCTCAAGGAGAAATGGGTATGCTCGGTGGGAAAAGACACCATGGTTATGCAAGTTGAAGAAAAGTTGTGCCAAGTAGCTCTCAGCCAAGTCAGGGGGGTAGGGTATGTGCTTGCACAGAAGCTTATGGCACGATTTGGTTCGGCCCAAGCCGTCTTTCAAAGTATGCCTAGAGAGCTGACCCAAGTGCCGGGAGTTAGTCAATACATAGCACAAGCAATACATAATGGTGATACATATGCTCAGGCAACCGAATTTGTAGCACTCCACGAGAGGGCCAATATACGCGTCCTCACTCCCTGGGAGGACGCATACCCAGAACGCCTTAGGCATATTGATGGTACGCCAACTTTACTTTACTTACGGGGTGATGTAGACCTGAACGCAGCAAAGGTACTGAGCATTGTAGGGACCAGGAATGCTACCAACTATGGCAAAAAAGTGGTGGAGGCGCTACTTAACGAGCTCAGTGCTCATACCCTGTTGCTTGTAAGTGGGTTGGCTTATGGCATTGATATCCATGCACATAAAACGGCACTGGCCGTGGGATTGCCTACCTTGGCCGTGGTAGCCGGAGGTGTAGACACCATTTATCCATCAGCCCACAAAAGAGTTGTAGAAGAAATGTTGACCCAGGGAGGACTCTTAGGTGAACATCCACTCCGGACTAGACCAGAGGTACACCAATTTGCTGCTCGCAACCGTATTATTGCTGGCATTGCAGATGCAACGATTGTAGTAGAAGCTGGCCAAAGGAGTGGTGCCCTTATTACTGCCCGGTATGCTAATGCATACAATAGAGAGGTTTTTGCCGTTCCTGGGAGTATTTACACGTCCTACTCTGTTGGGTGTCATCACTTGATCAAAACCCATCAAGCCCATCTGCTCACTAGTGCTGCTGATATTGCTTATGCTATGCACTGGGATGAAGAGGTACCTGTTGCAAGGCCTGTCTTGGATGTGTTGGACAGGCTTTCTGAACTCACAGAGGTTGAGAGAAACGTTGCGCAGGTTATTGGGAAGCTTCAAAGAGAAGTGCACATCGACGAACTAAGCCACCAAACCCAGATACCCCTTAATCAGTTATCGGCTGTCCTCTTGCAGCTTGAGCTTAAGAAAGTCGTCAAGTTTCTTCCTGGGAGAAATTTTAGGCTGATAGCCTGTTAGGATCAATACTGTGTCCACTTGTGGTCATGCTGCCTCAATAAAACCAAAAGTATGGTATCAATAACATGCCACTTGTTATCAGACAGCAATAGATGCTTTGATGGGTGGGTGAGCAACATAGTCTTTGATGGCAAAGTCTTCGTATTGAAAACCAAAGATGTCTTTGACGGTGGGGTTGAGTTGCATGGTAGGCAGTGTCTTGGGCATTCTAGAAAGTTGTAGCTTGGCCTGCTCTAGATGGTTACAGTAGAGATGGGCATCTCCGAGCGTATGTATCAACTCTCCCAATGCCAGACCACAGACCTGGGCTATCATCATAGTGAGTAGTGCGTAAGAAGCAATGTTGAAAGGAACCCCCAAAAATACGTCGGCACTGCGTTGGTACAGCTGGCACGAAAGCTTGCCTTCCGCCACGTAGAATTGGAAGAGTACGTGGCAGGGAGGTAAGGCCATTTTCTCTAACTCCCCTACATTCCATACATTGACAATCAGTCTTCTAGAATCAGGGTACTCTCGTATTTGTTCAACGACTTGTGAAATCTGATCAATTCCCCCCCCATTAGCTGTAGGCCAGCTTCTCCATTGATGGCCATAAACAGGGCCCAAGTCTCCTTGCTCATTGGCCCACTCATCCCAGATGGTCACCTTGTGCTGATTAAGGTATCGGATATTGGTGTCACCCTTTAAAAACCATAATAGTTCGTAGATGATGGACTTTAGGTGTACCCTCTTTGTGGTGACCAGAGGAAAGCTTGCTGCTAGATCGAAGCGCATCTGATAGCCAAACGTGCTGATGGTACCTATACCCGTCCTATCCTCTTTTTTTACTCCTTGATCGAGGATATGCTGCATTAAATCTAGGTACTGTCTCATGCGTCAGCGTATTTTTTGTAGTGGAGATTGGGGAAGTCTTACTATTCACTAGGCTTGCTGTTTAATCCATTCTTGGTCTCTTTTAGAGAGCTTGCTTACTACCAGCCAATAAGAATCATCGATCCATTGGTAGAGCGTTGTGTCGGGGATGCTGCCATCTATCGCTACTGTGTTCCAGTGTTTTTTATCCATATGGTAGCCGGGAACAACCCCCGCATGTACCTCTCTGAGTTGTAAGGCTGTTTCTGGATCGCACTTAAGGTTAATACTCTCGAATGTCTCCATATTCGTTAGCGTGAATATTTTGCCCATGACTTTGTACACGAGCGTGTTTCCGTCAAAAGGGAGCCCTTCGGTAACGCCCTTCTTCTGCAAGCAATATGCTCTGTAAGATTCGAGATCCATAGTTTCAAGCGACACAGTTCAAATGTATGGCATGTGCGAGTAATACTCAACCTTGGTGGCCATTGTGAGAAGGCAAGGAAAACCGCATGTGACCTAAATTTTGTACCTTAAGGGGCTTGGTTAACCCTACTATATGAAAGGTATAGGGAAGTATTTCATATTTCTATACTCGATGTTTGTCAACAGAGAGCGATTCAGGGCGTATGTTCGGCAGACGGTAGACGAGTGCGTTGCTATAGGTGTCAACTCCATTTTTCTTGTAGCAATTGTGTCAGTATTTATAGGGGCTGTAGCAAGCATCCAAATTTACCACACCCTATCATCGCCGTTCATCGGCGCTTTTTTGGTGGGGTATGGGGTGCGTGAGATGACCATCTTAGAGACAGCGCCGACGGTCATGGCTCTTGTGTTTGCCGGTAGAGTAGGGTCAAGTATTGCGGGCCAGCTCGGCTCTATGCGCATCAGTGAACAAATCGACGCCCTGGAAATTTTAGGTATCAATACAACTTCCTATCTCGTGTTACCTAAAATACTTGCTAGTGTCATCACCTACCCCCTCTTGGTGATTATCTCTGCCTTTCTTGCCGTTTACAGCGGTCTCATTGCTGCTAAGTTTGTTGTGTCAGTGGCACCTGAAGACTATATCAGTGGTCTTAGATATATGTTTGATCCGTATTCAGTTTATTTTGCAATTTATAAATCGGTGGTCTATGCGCTGCTCATATCTTCCATTTCTGCCTATCGGGGGTTTTATATATCTGGGGGAGCGGTAGCGGTTGGTAGAGCAAGTACGCGTGCTGTGACAGATAGTTGCATCGCTATATTACTGGCCGACTACATAATGACTCAATTACTTTTGAATCCTTCTCTCTAGGTATGATCTCGTTTCAGAACATGAGTAAAACCTTTGATGGCAAGACGGTGTTGGATGGCGTGAGTGGACAGTTTGAGCAAGGAAGAGTAAATCTGGTCATTGGGGCAAGTGGTACTGGAAAAAGCGTACTTATAAAATGCATTGTGGGGCTTATTCAGCCTGATGGAGGACATGTCGTGTTTGATGGAAGAGATTTTTCAAATGCGCCTAGAAGCAGGACGGTGCGTATTAGAAGGGAGATAGGAATGCTGTTCCAGGGAGGAGCATTATTTGACTCTAAAAGCGTGGAGGAGAATGTGATGTTTCCGCTCGACATCCTTACTGACATGTCGCGAGATGCCAAACTAGACCGCGTTAATTTTTGTCTCCAACGTGTAGGACTGTCGAATGCGAATAAAAAAATGCCTAGTGAGTTGAGTGGTGGCATGCAGAAAAGAGTAGGTGTGGCACGTGCTATTGTTAATAACTCTAAGTACCTTTTCTGTGATGAACCTACTTCTGGTCTTGATGCAAGAACAGGACTATTGATAGATCAATTGATTCAAGAGCTTACCTATGAGTACAACATTACTACCACGGTGGTTACTCATGACATGAATAGTATTGTGTCTATCGGCGATAGTATTTTGTTTCTTGAGCAAGGGAAAAAAGTTTGGGAGGGCACTTCATCAGACATTTTTCATGCTGACGTGGCAGCGCTACAAGATTTTATTTTTGCGAGCAAGTTGATGGGGATGGCCAAGAAACAAATTTGAGTGCCATGTTATCAACTATATTTGCCCTTCATACTGGGCCCCTCTACATTGCAAGTGCCAGCTAGCTGTGGGCATAACCTGACATGTAGTGCGCGGCGGCTTATGATCAGTCGAGCCTTTATTTATACGCATGCAGGTGTACTCTTGTCTCTCTGTTCTACAACACCTACCCTCAGGCCTTGAGTCCTTGGCCTTTTGTGGCAGGGGTGCCCATTATCAATACTAAGAAAATGTATCTCACGATTATCACCCCCAATAGGCAGCTCTTTGAAGGTAGCGTTAAGCAAGCAACCTTACCGGGTAGTGCGGGGTCTTTTCAAGTATTCAAAGGTCATGCGCCACTGGTTAGCGTCTTACAAAAAGGCACTATGTTTTACGGAGATGGTCATCAAGAACACGCTTTATCCATTGAAGAAGGATTGGTAGAGGTGTTCGGTGACCGTATTACTGTCTTGTTGGCATCTGCTACGTAGGTACTCCTGCACTGTGGTATAAGCTCTTGAGTTTTCTACTTCCATAGGAGGCCCAGGCAGATGATCTTCGCCGTATGGCTGTGATGAAAATCTCGGCATGCATCCCAAGTTATGGGGACGCACTGCTGCCATACTGTCTAAAACAGATAGTGGTGTGTGATAACACCCAGGTGTCATCGCAGCATAGAGCGGGATCCTTGAAAAATAAAGGAGTCTACGCCCCCTGCCTACTGCCGCAAAAAACTTCCCAGGGGGAGTGGTTGCTAGTGATTCTACGACTAAGGTCACATATTTGTAGGCGAAGAGTCAATCATGCACTACGAAACAATCAGTATCACTTTTCCTGATGGGATGGTAAAACCTTTTCCCAGCGGAGCAACAGGCCTGGACATTGCGGAACATATCAGTGAAATCCTGTCTAGGAGAGTGTTAGCAATGTTGGTCAATGGCGAGGTACGCGACGCTACCCGTGCCATCCATGAAGATGCAACCGTGCAGTTGCTTACCTGGGACGATGAAGCCGGAAAGCGTGTCTTCTGGCATTCTACTGCTCATCTGCTGGCGGAAGCATTGGAGGCATTGTATCCTGGTATCCAGCTGGGTACTGGTCCTGCTATCGATCGTGGGTTTTACTATGATGTTGATTTTGGCCAACAAGTCTTTGACTCGACGTGCCTTGAGGCGATAGAGACTAAAATACTAGACCTAGCGCGGCAGAGGAACCCCTACTTCAGGATTGAAGTGAGCAAGGAAGAAGCAGTCGAGTATTTTCTGGCAAAAGGAGGAACTTACAAGCTAGATATTTTGGAGCGGTTGGCGGATGAACAAATTACTTTTTACCGGCAAGGAGCATTCACAGATCTTTGTAAGGGGCCTCACCTGCCCCATACGGGCTTTGTCAAAGCAGTAAAGCTACTCAGTGTGGCTGGCGCGTATTGGCGGGGCAATGAAGAAAACAAGCAGCTGACACGTATCTATGGCATTTCTTTCCCTCAGCAAAAGGAACTTAAAGCGCACCTTTTGCTATTAGAAGAAGCAAAAAAAAGGAATCATCAGAGGCTAGGGAAAGAGTTAAAGCTCTTTACCTTTTCCGAAAAAGTAGGTATCGGGTTACCACTTTGGCTTCCCAAAGGTGCTGTGTTGCGGGAGCGACTTGAGCAATTCCTGCGTGAAGCCCAGCTGAAGGCCGGCTATCAGCCTGTAGTGACGCCACACGTTGGTCTGAAAAGCCTGTATATCACTTCTGGGCACTATGAGAAATATGGCCAAGATTCCTTTCAGCCTATTCAGACGCCTCATGCAGGAGAAGAGTTTGTACTCAAGCCTATGAACTGTCCGCATCACTGCGAGATCTACAAAAGCGAACCTAAATCTTATAGAGACTTACCTATACGCTTGGCAGAGTTTGGGACGGTATATCGTTACGAGCAGCATGGAGAGTTACATGGTCTGGCGCGCACCCGATGTTTCACTCAGGATGATGCGCATATTTTCTGTCGTCTTGATCAAGTCAAAGAAGAGTTTGAAAAGGTAATAGACTTGGTGCTGTATGTTTTTGAGAAACTTGGATTCAGCGATTACACCGCTCAACTTTCATTGAGGACCCCTGGACAGTCTTCTAAATACATTGGGGAAGAACAAGACTGGGAAAGAGCTGAGAAAGAACTTCAAGAGGTAGTCATTCAAAAAGGCCTAAAAGCCACAAAAGCACTAGGAGAGGCTGCTTTCTATGGGCCCAAGTTAGATTTTATGGTCAAAGATGCTTTGGGTAGAAGCTGGCAGCTAGGTACAGTACAGCTAGACTACCAGTTGCCTGAGCGTTTCGATTTGACCTATATAGGCAAGAATAGCAAAAAACATCGGCCTGTACTGATCCATCGCGCCCCTTTCGGCTCTTTAGAGCGGTTTATTGCTTTATTGCTAGAACACACTGGCGGGAAACTACCTCTTTGGTTAGCTCCTGACCAGGTGGTTGTGTTGCCTATTTCAGAGAAATATTCGGCCTACGCTGATCAAGTTTATCAAACACTAGCGAATCAAAATCTTCGTGGATTTGTAGACCATCGAGACGAGAAGATAGGCAAGAAAATACGAAATGCTGAATCTTGTAAAGTGCCATATATGCTCATTGTAGGGGAAAAAGAAATGCTTGAGCACACGGTGGCGGTGCGGAGGCAAGGTATAGGTGACCAGGGTAGCAAGCATCTTGGTGAGTTTGTCGCGATGATGGTGAAGGAGCTCAGCTAGCTCAAAGTGTGTACTAAAAATTGGGTGAGTGGGGCAGTGTCTATGGACTACTATTTTATTTTTGAGAACTTATCCTGATATTTGGTGGCCTTGATAACAGGCTCCAGAACTAAAAGTTAAACAGGTATCCGCAAGCAGAAAAAACAGGTATTCCGAAGAAGAGTCGAAGAACCTTATAGGATCAACGGCGGGATCGTTGCTTCCGAGGTGAGGCTCGTAGGTGATAACGTTGAAGTGGGGGTCTATTCTATCAAAGAGGCACTCAGCATGGCGGCCAGCCAAGAGCTGGATTTGGTAGAGATATCGCCGAATGCTGACCTACCGATATGCAAAATAATTGACTATTCTAAGTTCAAGTACGAGCAGAAGAAAAAGCAAAAAGCAATCGATTCTAAGGTTCAGAAGACGGTAGTGAAGGAGATTCGTTTTGGACCTAATACGGACGAACACGACTTCAACTTTAAATTGAAGCACGCCACCAAGTTTCTTGGAGATAGTGCTAAGGTCAAGGTTGCCGTACACTTTAGAGGCAGAACTATTGCCTTCAAAGAAAGGGGAGAGTTGCTTTTGCTCAAGTTTGCCCAAGCTTTGGAAGGACATGGCAAGGTGGAGCATCTTCCTCAGATGGAGGGTAGGCGCATGATGCTGACCATATCGCCCAAGCTTGTTAAGAAGTAGATCGGCTGTCGAAGAACTCAAGTAAGAAAATATGCCAAAGGTAAAGACGCACTCAGGGGCTAAGAAAAGGTTTAGCTTGACGGGGACAGGTAAAATTAAGCGTGCACATGCTTTCAAAAATCACGAGCTAGGCAAAAAGCAGACTAAGCAAAAAAGAAGGCTTACACACAAAGCGCTGGTCCACAAGGCAGATAAGTCTAGAGTCCAGAAAATGCTGGGTGTCTGAAGTTTAGGTGAGCTAGTAAATAACGCAATAGTTAAGAAATCCCAAAATGCCCAGATCTGTCAACGCCGTTGCTTCTAAGGCACGTAAGAAAAGAATCCTGAAACTAGCCAAAGGCTACTGGGGGAGAAGAAAGAATGTATGGACTGTAGCTAAGAATGCGGTAGAGCGAGGGCTTCAGTACGCATATCGAGACCGCAAGGTTAGGAAGAGGGAGTTCAAAAAGCTTTGGAATCAGCGTATCAATGCAGCTGCCAGAATACATGGCATGTCGTACTCGGTTTTTATGGGTCGGCTACAAACCAGTGGTATGGTCTTGAATAGGAAGGTGTTGGCTGATCTTGCTATGAACCACCCTGCTGCATTTGAGGCTGTTGTCAAGAAGCTATGAACGGAATGAGCGCTCGTGCCTACTGCTGTGCGTGAGTCGCTCACGTAGTTCTTGTCTTAATTCATTTCTTCGGTTTAGTATTTAATCCTGCGGTAGCTTTTTTATTTGCTCAGGCCGATCGACGTCGTGTGCGGAGTCTCTAGGTACCAAGGATGCCCAGACTTCCGTTGGGTTGGCTATGTAAGCGTCTCATGCATCCGTTGAGTTTGTGCCTAAGCTTCGAGAAGCGTAATCATTCTGTGCTGGTTACATCTTCTCTGAGAAGT
>CAYVYH010000023.1:0-7152 GCA_964455155.1 uncultured Cytophagales bacterium
ATAGGCTTTAGTCTTCAGAGGGCGCTTCTGGGCGGTGAACTGGTGGTGCTTCTTCAGTGACATTACGCAGTTCACCGTAGTCTCGTGCCCGCTCTATGTTAGGACTAGCAGTAAAGGTTCCGGGTCTGTTTTCTTTATTGAGGCACAGAGAAGTAGCGAGGGTAAGCGAAAACAAAGCCACCACCAGTCCCCAGGTAACCTGTTCGAGCAGATCGCTGGTTTTCTTAACACCAACCAGTTGGCTGGCCCCTGCATCGCCCCCGATGTAGGCGTTGCCCAAGCCCTCTTTCTTGGAGTTTTGTATCAATACAGCCAAGACGAGTAGCACCGAGGTGATCAATATGAGTATAACCAGAAAAACGAACATCAGACGGAATACTTTAGTTGCTCTATAAGGGCCTCAAAGTACGTCTTTTTCTCAGGGAATTTCAATATAAGTTTTTCATAAATCGCCAAGGCTCGCTGTAGTTTTCCCTGCTGTCCTAATATTTGGGCCAGGGTTTCTGTGGCCAAATAATCATGAAAGGTAGTACTATGCTGGGTGAGGTCAACTTGCAAGTCCGTATGTGGGGATTCTTGCAGTAATTGGGGCTTAAAATGCACAGCCTCCTGTAGAAATGCCTGAATGCTATCCAGCTGTGCTAGACTTTTCTTCTTGGTAATTTTTTGTTTAGCCTTTTGCCGTATGGTATTGATATAGCCATTTACAAAGTCGTATGCTTTTGTTTTAGGTTTCTTTTCTGTTTTCGGTATGGGGGAGGTAGCAGGCGCTACTTCTTGGATTGAGCCTGCAAAAGGCTGCGCATCTTCTAATAAGGCTTTAAAATGCGCACGATCTGTGGCATAAACAGCCGCGATTTGTATTGCCTGTTCTGCACCAAGTCGGTCTCGGTCGTAAGCAACCTTAGCGAGTAGCGCATGAGCTACCTGGAAATAGGGGTGACTTCGGAGTAGATTTTTCAGTGTTTGTACCTCCTCAGGAGTAATTTTGTGAGGATCCTGGAGGAGCTTTAAAAATTGTCCGGGTTGCATAATTGGCTTATATGATGTCTAAAAAAGGTCCTTACCAATTAGCCAAAGTTTCGTTGAAGATATCTTCAACGAGCTTAGTGAAAATAGTTTCGATAAGCTTTTGTTCTTCGTTGCTGCTATTGTCGTCAGCATCCATGTTACCATATTGAGAAAATATTTTTCCCTTAAAGGCTGATGCTTCATCGTATAGATTGCTATAACCTAATTCGACTTCAATCGTGAGTCGGTTCATAGGGGCTTGGTTCCGTATGCCTTCTTGATCATTTTCGGTAAAGGCTACGGGCGTGTAGTTAAAATTTTTGATCACACCATCCAGGTGCAAATCTCCTGCTGCGTGCACCTGCTTCAAAGATGTTCGCTGCAGCAGTACTTCACCCAACCGCTGCTGGAATTCTGTGGCCAGGTCGGCAGGTCCTCGTGCAACTTCGGACCGAAAATGCAGAGAAAAGGTCTTGGCTTGTGGAGGCAGAGAAACGCCTGAAAATGAGTAGATACCACATCCTTGTGAGAGTAATAAGCAGAACGCCAAGACAGCGCTAGATTTGTTCCAGATCATATTGTTTGATTTTTCTGTACAGGGTTCTTTCAGAAATACCTAAACTTTTCGCGGCCTCTTTCCGCTTGTTATGGTGTCTTTTGAGTGCCTTGCTGATGAGCGCTCGCTCTTTGTCCGTAATAGAAAGATTCTCTAGTGTTTCAACTTGCTCGTAGACATGTGGCCTATCTATTTGAGGAGACTGGGCTATAACCGCTACCGCAGTAGCAGGGGTAGCGGTAGGGGTAACGCTTTGAAACAGCATCGCATGTTCTTTGATACGCTGGCTGCCTAGCTCATCCTTACTGAGTAGCTCAAAAACCAGCCTTTTCAATTCGCCCATATCTTTCTTCATCTCAAAGAGTATTTTATACAAGAGGTCCCGCTCTTGCAGTGTTTCAGCAGCTGGTGCTCCCTGGTAAAGCACAGGTAGGTCAGATCGTACAGGCGGTAAGTATTGGAGTAACTTTTCTTGTGCAATGTGCCGGTCCATCTCCAGCACAGATAATTGCTCTACCAGGTTCTTAAGCTGCCGGATGTTACCTGGAAAACGATATGCCAACAAAGTCTTTTGGGCTTCTTCAGCAAGCTGTAGCGGCTTGACATGGTACCTATCAGCAAAGTCTGTGGCAAACTTTCTGAACAGGAAGATGATGTCTGTTCCCCTTTCTCTAAGTGGTGGAATACGGAGCGGTACGGTGGTGATACGATAGTAAAGATCTTCCCGGAATTTACCTTTATACACTGCTTCTCGTAGATCAACATTGGTAGCAGCCACTACCCTGAGGCTTACTTTCTGTACTTTAGAAGCCCCTACTTTGATGAACTCACCGTACTCGAGCACGCGCAGGAGCCGGGCTTGGGTGCTTAAAGGAAGCTCCGCTATCTCATCTAGAAAGATAGTTCCTCCGTCAGCCTCTTCGAAATAACCTTTACGCTCTTCAGCAGCACCTGTAAAAGCCCCCTTTTTATGACCAAAAAGCTCAGAATCGATGGTTCCTTCTGGAATAGCCCCGCAGTTAATGGCAATAAATTGGCCGTGTTTGTAGGGGCTTAAGCTATGTATAAGTTTAGAAAATGACTCTTTCCCACTACCACTTTCTCCGGTAATCATCACAGTCATGGCTGTAGGGGCCACTTGCACAGCTACCTCTACGGCATGGTTCAAGGAATGAGCATTACCAATGATGCCAAACTGCTGTTTAATGTGTTGTATGGTCCCTTCTTGCATGCGTATAAACTTGGTTAACCCAATCGCTTTCTCGGCTTCAGGCCATAGCCACTACCTCGCCTAACAGGGTAGCTGCTGTACAGTCTTTGATGCGCACCGTTACATACTGCCCTTTTTGGTAAGTACCCTTAGGAAAAATTACTACCTTATTGGCGCTGTTTCTGCCCTGTAAGTATTCTATAGAGCGTTTTGAAGGCCCCTCTATAAGCACTTGATAGGCTTGACCAATGGCTTTCTGGTGTTGTGCCAGGGAGTGTGTGCGCTGTTTGGTAATAATTTCGGCGAGCCTACGTTTCTTCACAGCGAGGGACACGTCGTCTTTGTATTTCCGGGCTGCTAGCGTGCCTGGACGCTCTGAATAATAAAACATATAAGCGAAGTCATACCGAACGGCCTCCATAAGCGAGAGGGTATCTTGGTGTTCTGTCTCTGTTTCTGAACAAAACCCTGCGATCATATCAGAGGAAATGCCACATTCCTCTCCCAAGATATTTCTGATGGCTTCTACCCTTTGTAAGTACCAATGTCTATCATAGGTTCGGTTCATAAGTTGCAAGATGCGCGTGTTGCCACTTTGCACAGGCAGGTGGATGTACTTGCAAATGTTGTCATAAGCTTTCATAGTGTATAGGACATCGTCTGTCATGTCTTTGGGGTGTGAGGTAGAGAAGCGGACTCGCAGATCTGGATGTACCTGAGCCACTTGGGCCAACAGCTGGGCAAAGTTAACTACCTCAGCAGTAGTACCCCTGCTAACAACTTCTTTTTCTGCGGGTGCTGTGTGGGGTGACCACTGGTAGGAGTCCACGTTCTGTCCAAGTAGAGTCACTTCTCTATAACCTTGCTGAAACAGCGTTTGGGCTTCTTGTATAATGGATTGGGGATTCCTACTGCGCTCTCGACCCCGTGTAAAGGGTACCACACAAAAGGAACACATGTTGTTGCAACCCCGCATGATGGAAATGAAAGCAGTAATCCCATTAGAGTTGAGCCTGATGGGACTGATATCTGCGTAGGTTTCCTCTCTAGAAAGAAGCGTGTTGACTGCTTTGTGACCTGCATCTACTTTTTGTACTAGCTGAGGTAAGTCGCGATAAGCATCGGGGCCTGCGACTAAATCAACAATTTTCTCTTCTTCCAGCAGCTTAGTTTTGAGGCGTTCGGCCATGCAGCCCAATACACCGATGATAAGCTCAGGTTTTTTGTTCTTGATCTGGTTGAATTGAGCCAGGCGCTTCCTGATAGTTTGTTCTGCCTTGTCGCGAATGGCGCAGGTATTGAGGAATATAACATCAGCCTGGTCGTGGCTAGCAGTTAGGTCAAACCCTTGTTGTTGCATGATGGCAGTGACGATCTCACTATCAGCAAAGTTCATCTGGCAGCCATAACTCTCTATATAGAGTCTCCGTTTGTTGCCCGTCACTATTTCTCGGGTGACTCTGACTGCGCTGCAGGCAGTGCTCGCTGCATGGTGCAAGCTTACTTTGCTGTTCATAAGTATCACTTTGACGGGTTCAAGGCTAGCGTTACTTGCCCCTTGGGAAGTTTAAAAGTAAAAAATAAATGTCATTTGAAACGGGCGTATGGGCTTTGTACTAGATCGACTATTGCCCGCCCAATTGGGTTACAGATTAGTAAGAACACTACTTGTCTAATAGGTCGAGACTTTTCACTTTTTATTGCGGATTTGCTTTTCTAGACTTACGACTAGTAACATGCCTAGACTCATCCAAAAAAGAGCCTGCAGTACCAATGGGTCCTGGTGGCAGTTTGCTTGGAACTGGAGTGGGGAAACATTTTGAGCCACCACCAGGCTGCTACTGCCCAGGGTTAGGGGGGTACAGCACTGTTTCCAGGGCCAGACCTTACGGAGGGAGCCTAGCATAAACCCTGCTAAGAGCGCCAGAGTATTGTCATGATATTTCCGTAAGAGCCAGGCAATAAGCCTTGAAAAACCAAGTAGACCCACCATACCACCCAGGGCGAAAGTGACTAGAATATCCAGCTTCAAGTTCTTGAGTGCATCGAGCATGAATGCATACTTCCCAAGTAGCAAGAGCATAAAACTGCCCGAGATACCCGGAAGGAGCATCGCACAAACTGCAATGATTCCAGATAAACCGATGAACCAACCTGTATTGGGTGTATGTAGGGGCGTCGCCTGTGTTACACTATAGGCAAGGAACATGCCACCTAGGCTAGTGAGTATGGTATGCAGGCGCCATTGCCTGATCTTCTGGTAGACGGTGCATGCAGAGACTGCAAGTAGGCCCCCGATCAAGGACCAGGTTTGAATCGGATGGTAGGCTAACAAATATGTCACGAGTCTCACAGCAGTGGATAGGCTCAAGCCAACGCCTACCGACAGCGGTAGTAAAAAATCACCATGAAGGTGCTTCCACAGCAGTTTGAATTGCCCAGTTCTAAACAACCGGAAAGCAGTGAGGTCAAAAGCCTGGATGGCTTCGAGTAGTTCGTCATAAATGCCGGTAATCAAGGCAATCGTTCCTCCAGACACTCCGGGAAGGATGTCTGCACTGCCGATGCCCATTCCTTTAATAAATAATGACAGGTAGCGCTTCATGGTGGTTTTTTAATAAGACCTCTGACAACATGATAAAATTAATAGAAAACCTGTTGTGATGACTAGTTTGCTGGTTTGGCTTGGAGGCAGTGAAGTAACCCTGAGCGTGCCATTGGGAGTACCTTTGACCCGGGGTATCATGACGTATTGCTACCTATGTGTCCGATCGTTTAGGTACGCTTGTTGTGACGAAAGCATGGTACTGAATGGTACACAATAGAGCGGTCGCTAGGTCCTAACAGTATTGGGGGACATAATGCTTGCCAGGGCAATAGTTGTATAGTACGATCGCATCCATTTAATTAGGGGCCATAAAGCTTCAATGCATTTATGGAAAACATGGCATCACTTGAGACTGAGTTGGCAGAAGGAATCCTCACTGTTACACTCAATAGCCCTGCAACGAAAAACGCTCTGAGTATGGCATGCGTTGATGAATTGCGCGAGATTATTCAGGAGGTGTACGACAACAGTGAAATTAAGAGTGTTATCATAACAGGTGCGGGGGAGGAAATTTTTGCCACGGGCACAGTGCCTCAAGAGATCAAGGCGCTGAATGAGTTGAATAGCAGAAAATTTGCTGAGCACGGCCAGGAAACCTTTGCCTTGATCGAACATTGCCATAAACCAGTTTTAGCGGCTGTTAATGGGGCTGCGGTCAGTGGAGGGTTTGCGTTGGCGTTGGCCTGCCATTTATGCATCGCCTCTGAAAATGCAACTTTTAGTTTCCCGGAAGTAGCCATGGGCGTTATTCCTGGATTTGGGGGTACGCAGCGTTTGACTCACCTGATAGGAAAAAAGAAGGCTTTGGAGCTCATGATGACTGGTGAATCGATTACAGCGGCAGAAGCCCAGGCATTAGGGGTAGTTAGTTATGTAGCAAGCTACAAGGAGGCACTGATGAAGAGGAGCAGAGAGATTTTACAAAAAATCATGGCTCATGCGCCTTTAGCGGTAGGTATGTTGGTCAACTGCACCAATGCTGCTTACAATCCCGATGAAGACGGCTATCAAACAGAGGCGAACAGCTTTGCACATTGTTGTAAAACGGAGGATTTAAAAGAGGGAATTTCTGCCCTGCTAGAAAAAAGACTTCCCATGTTCAGGGGTATTTGACCTTGACACTCTCAGTCACTAGCTACTCTGGACATTAGCGCTTTCGTTGTTCGTCTAATGACCCAATGGATCTGTGGAAAGATTGCGAAGAGACTAGTCGGTCTTTTTTTGGTGTTAGGCCTTGCTTGTTGCGGTACTCCCAAGTTAGCAAGAACCCAAAAAACGGACTCCTGACCAAAGTAGGGGGCTGGTTGGTGAAATCATTGATCTGACACCGAAAGCGTCAGCAAAAATGAGAGCGTGTGGAGTAGATGATGTTCTTACTGTTGGCAACGGGGGAATGGCTATCGCATTGTAAGGAGTATCTTCGTTTCCGAAAACGCATCGCCCTTCTTAAGAGTGGAGGGGGAATTCCGGAGAGTTTTTTGAAGACGCTCTAGAGCTTACACAAAAAAGGCTCGAAGAATGTAAATATAGGAGGCAAGTGTTTTTGGCTGATGGTAATTCTCCCTTGGGTGGCCCCCTTTTGAAGGTGATCCCTGAGGATTTCTTTTTTGTAAAGGAGGTAATAGGTCAAAGAATATCCCACCTCTTATTCCCGTAGAGCGAGACGGAGAGTCGCTGCTGTCAGTTCTTGATAAGCTGTGGAAGCTTTTTGCGATCGTGGAGAAAATCAGGGATCTTCATCTTAAAGAAGATAGCCCTCCATGCCGT
>CAYVYH010000023.1:7252-13263 GCA_964455155.1 uncultured Cytophagales bacterium
CAGCCTCAGCCTCATAGAGGTTGATATGCTCTACGGCGTGTGGGTGCCTAATTTGATCGACCGGCCTATGCGCCCCATAAAGCAGCTTGCCCGTTCAACGGCCATTTATGGTCTCAGTAGTGTAGTGGGTAGGATACTTAACTACTTGCTCATTCCTTTTTACACCAGTATTTTTTTGCCTGCTGACTATGGCCTCCTCACAGAGTGGTACGCTTATGCGGCTTTGCTCCAGGTTCTATACACTTATGGGATGGAGACTACTTATTTCCGCTTTGCAAAGCAGGAGCCCGCGGCTTTCGACTTAGCGATTAGCATGCTCCTCGCCACTAGTCTTGTGTTTTCTAGCTTGCTCGTGATTTTTGCGACCCCCATCACCGCAAGAATTGCCCATCCGGGTTGTGAGCGGTATGTGTACTATTTCGCAGCTATCCTGGCCATTGATGCCGTCATGGTTATTCCATTTGCCAAGCTGCGGCTGCAAAAGCGAGCACTGTGCTTTGCTAATACCAAACTCTTCCAAATCTTACTGAATGTAGCACTTAACCTGGTGCTACTTGGTGGATGCGACCACATCCATGCTGGAAGCTTCTTGAAAAGACTCCAGCCCTATATGGCTAGCTGGTACGATCCAACAAAGCGCGTAGAGTATGTTTTGTTAGCCAACTTAGTAGCCAATTCGGTAGCTCTGCCTTGGCTCAGTAAGATGTTGTGTCGAGTCAGGTTGCAGCTAAACTGGCAGAAGGTTAAGCCTATGCTTGTGTATACGTTGCCCCTATTGCTTATGGGTTTAGCAGGTGCTGTCAATGAAATGTTGGGCAGGGCAATGCTACGCCATTGGCTACCCTCAAATTTTTACCCGGGTCAAAGTAATGAGGCTATTTTGGGTATTTTTGGGGCGTGCTATAAGTTGGCCGTTTTGATGCTTTTGGGCATACAGGCTTTTCGCTATGCTGCAGAGCCTTTCTTTTTTACCCACGTCCAGGAGCGAAACACGCCCGCCCTCTTCAGTGCGGTGATGCATTGGTTTCTCTTAGGGGCATGCTTTACTTTGTTTGCAGTCAGTGCTAACCTAGACCTGCTGGGCCATATTTTGCTCAGAAAGGCTGCGTACCGAGAAGCCCTAGAAGTGGTTCCTTACCTGTTGCTAAGCTACTTGTTCCTGGGCATGTATTATAACCTTTCCATGTGGTTTAAGTTGACGGACAAAACGTACTACGGTACTTGGTTAGCCAGCATAGGGGCATTGGTCACCGTCGTGCTCAACCGTGCACTGATACCTCGTTTAGGCTATTGGGGTAGTGTGTGGGCCAGCGTGGCCAGCTATGCCACCATGAGTGTGTTGTGTTACTATTGGGGGAAAAAGTATTATCCCATTGCTTACCAGCCGGGTCGTAAGCTAGCGTATATCCTGGTCACCATGTGCAGTGTATATTTTGTTAGACGTATCACTTACACCGGCTGGGCTTACGCTGTTATGGGTAATTTGTTACTGACACTACTTTTTGGGATTTTGTTGTATGGACTGGAACATAGCCGAAGGGCAAAGCCGTGATATACGGTATTGGGTACAACCCAGCGTGACACAACAAAGTGGGTATCAGGGATCGAGTAGTAATCAGAAGAAAGGGTGGGTAATAAGAGTGGTGAGTGAAGGCACTTTTGACCCGTATTTTTTGTAGGTTTACTGCGAAGACATGCCTATGCACATCAAAATCGTAAACTGCTCTAAGCATGCCCTGCCAGCTTATGCTACTACCGATGCAAGTGGCATGGACTTACGTGCCAACATCGAGGCCAGTGTGACGCTGCAACCTCTGCAAAGAACCCTCGTGGGGACAGGTTTGTACGTGGCATTGCCCAAGGGTTATGAAGCCCAAGTGAGACCCAGGAGTGGGTTGGCCCTCAAGCATGGCCTTACAGTACTGAATAGTCCTGGGACCATTGATGCGGACTATCGAGGAGAAATTAAAGTGATGTTGATCAATCTTTCTGAGGAGGCCTTCGTCCTTGAAGATGGCGAGCGGATTGCTCAGCTCGTGGTGGCATCCCATGTCCAAGTTACGTGGCAATCCGTTGTTGCATTAGATGACACGCCTAGAGGCCAAGGAGGCTTTGGGAGTACAGGAGTGCAATGATGATAGCGGCAGTAAGCACAGCATACAAGTAAAACATCGCCCGGTATAGCTACCACATCCATGCATCTCATCATTCCTATGGCCGGCAAAGGCAAGCGGATGCGTCCGCACACGCTGACTACTCCTAAGCCCTTCATGCCCATTGCAGGCAAGCCTATCGTAGCGCGGCTAGTGGAGGAAATACGTGTTGCCTATACCATGCCTATCCATAAGATTGGTTTTGTGGTCAGCGAGTTAGAGGAGGCCACCCAGGTACAGCTTACCCAGCTGGCACAAAGTGTGGGTGCTCAAGCTCAATTTTATTGGCAACACGGAGCACAGGGCACTGCTCATGCTGTGCTTTGTGCCGAAGCGCTCTTGCATGGACCAGTCATGGTGGCTTTCTCCGATACGCTTTTTAAATGCCACACTCACCTAGACATAAGCCAGGAAAGCGTGATATGGGTTAAAAAAGTGAAGGATCCTAGTGCTTTTGGGGTAGTCACACTCAATACCGAAGGCATGGTTGCGGATTTTGTAGAAAAGCCTAAAAGCCTGATCTCTGACTTGGCTATCATCGGCCTTTATTACTTTAGAGAAGGAGCTCAGCTTGCCCAGGCTCTTCAGCAACTGATAGATCGGGGGGTACGCAGAGACGGTGAGTACCAACTGACTACTGCCCTAGAAGCCATGAATAGGGCGGGCGTGAGGTTCGCAACACAGATGGTGGCGGAATGGCTTGATTGTGGCGACAAGACAGCAACCCTCCATACTAACCAACGTTTCTTAACCTTTTTGAAAGGGGAAAAAGACTTGGTTGCCGCTACAGCACAGCTGCACAACAGTGTACTCATTCCTCCTGTTTACTTGGGGGAGCAGGTTGTTGTAAAAAATACGGTGCTAGGCCCCTATGTTTCTGTAGGCAACCACTCTTATATTAGCGACGCAAGGATACAGAATAGCATCATACAGGCGCACAGTACCATTAAAAATGTTACCCTGAGAAACTCTATGCTGGGCAACTGTGTCCACCTCACAGGAAAGAGTGCGGAGGTGAGTATAGGGGATTACACCACGATCATGCGTGATGAATGAAATGGTGTATGTTTCTCACGATTTGAATGGGGTGGTACAACACATCCTTATCGTTTGAGCAGTTGATTTGCTGTCCTTCCTTTGTGGTCCGAAGTGTCAAACCAAGTTTTGCAGTACCGAAGGGGTAGCAAGTCATACTGGTCCCTGCCGTGTCAGGTATGGGTAGGTGACCGTTCGTATGCCTCTTTTGTCGGGTTAATAGACCCCTAAACTTGCTCTGGGGAGAGACTATGAGTTGTCCAGTGCTATCAGTAATAGCTAAAATCTCGGGTACGGACCCATACACCCGCTCCAGCCGTATCTATACAAGATGGGCATGATGAATAAGCGAGGCCTAGGGTATGATTTTTTGCTGCTAGTGTGTGCTTGTTGCTGTTGCCAAGCTTGTTGCTCTATACCCCAAAAAATACCCCGCCATGATAAGTGCCTGGTCCAACCTTTGAACTTTGAGTACCTGAAAATAGGGGCTACTATAGAATACCAAGATCTGGCACGCCAGTGTGGTAGTGCCTACGTAAGATTTCGGATTCAGAAAGATCATCGTATCTGGTTTTCTGTGTTGGGACTGTGGGGTATAGAAATCTTACGGGGCGTTGTGACACCCACCGGCGTCACATTACTTGACCGTGTACAGAAAACTTGTACAGTGTACGATTATGCCACCCTACGCACCCTCTGGCCTGGTCCTTGGGATTATGCGTTGTTGCAAGCACTTGTGCTGGGAGAATTGGCCTACCCCTATGCCCCACAAGCTTTGATAGAACAGGGAGCACAGCGGGTGGTAATACAACAAAGAAAAGCAAAATGGATCTTAGCCTATCATATTCACCCAGTTCTGAAAAAAATAGAAAAATTAGTTGTTGAGGCTAAGCAGAGTAGTATGATGGCTACTTATCAGCAATTTAAGCCCTGTTCAGGGGGCTTGTTGTTCAGGCAGGCAACGATGACTTACCATTGCCGTACTATGCAGGTGCAACCGGCAATAACCCTGACTCTAAAAGGCGTACAGGCGCAGTGGTCGCAAAAGCCCTTATGTTTCCCTTTTTCTATTCCAGCGCGATATGAAAAAAAATAAGTTATGCTGGATCGGTAGCGTTTTGGCGTTGTGCTGGATTACCGCCGCTACGCAGCCCAGCAAAACCAAGTTTGAGGCTGATCGGTCGGTACTCCTGCAGCGCATCAAAGACATTCGGCAGATTTTGTTACAAACGGCGAATAAAAAAAAAGAAGGTATTGACCAGCTTAATGTACTACGTACACAGATTGAATATAACACGCTGTTGATTCGGACAATTAACCAAGAGTTGAGGGCCATCAATCAAGAGATTCAACAAAAACAACAGGCTGTCATAAGCCTTACAAAGGATCTAGTACAGCTTCGGAAAGAGTATGCAGCCATGGCCTATGTGGGAGCTAAAACCTTGCACGACATCCGCGTGCTGATGTTCATCTTTGCTGCGCCCTCTTTTCATAACTTGGTGCAGAGGTTGCAGTATGTTAAGCAATACGCCCGTGTTAGGAAAAAGCATTACGTAGAGATTACAAAGACCAAGATTGCACTACAAGTCCAGCAAGCTGCTGCTATACAACGCATACAAGCTAAGAAAGAACTACTGCGCAGCAGACAAATAGAAAGAAGCAAGTTGAATAGCCTCAAAGTGCAACAGGCTCAACTGTTAAGCAGGTTAGCACAGCAGCGCACGCAGCTCACCAAAGAGTTGCAGCAGCGCAATAAGGCTGTGCAGCATTTGGATAAGTTGATTACAGACATTACGCAGAGAGGGCTACAAGTCCCTAAAGTATCACCTTTAAGCACACCTCTTGCCACAAAAAAGGCTTCCGTTTCCTCAAAATTGATACATACCCAAAGATTCACTGCTCTTTTTCTTAAAAGTCGGGGCAAGCTTCCTTGGCCTGTCAAGCAAGGATTTATCAGTAAAAAGTTTGGCATTAGTCCGCACCCCGTACTCCGTAGTGTGCAGGTGGAAAATCTAGGTATTGACATCCAAACCTCAAAGGACGCGCAAGTGTGTGCTATTTTTGAGGGAGTTGTCAAAGCCATTGCTTTTGTTCCTGGTATGAATCGGATTGTGATTATCCAGCATGGTGCCTATCACAGTGTGTATGCCAAGCTCAAGCATACGACGGTTAAGGCAGGGCAACACATACAGGCGAACACCCCCATTGGCACGGTTTACACAGATGCTCAAGGAACTACCGAGCTGCAGCTACAACTTTGGCAAGGTACCCAGAAGCTCAATCCCGCTTGGTGGCTTAGCAAAAAATAGATGGCGGATGTGTATGATCCAAGGGCGTTGTCATGAGTGAACTTGCTCTAGGTATACATGCGCTTTGGGACGGTACCCCCACCAGATTGTTGCCGATGCTATAGTGCTTGAGGTTGCTTGGCAATAGACTTGGTGGCTACCTTGAGGGCCGTTGATACGCTGCAAACGGTGTCCATTATGATAGCAGTTCTCATTTCTACTTGTTTACCAGTATCGATGGTGTTTGGTCGAGCAGACCCTTACTTTTCCTCTTCTACTTCTGAGGAATAGGTGCAGCTTCCCGGGGACCCGCTGCACTACTAGGATGGTATCCAGAAGACGATTGCCTGTAGCTTTTTCATGTTTTGTGTTGGGCATCTTTCGATCTATTAGCGTCGCAACACCTGGCCGACATGTAGCAGCAATGCCAGCTATTATTTGATACCCTGTCAAGCAAGTGGTTTGTAGGTTGGGGAAAGCAGAAGCCCCAGAAAACGTGAAGAATTAGCTAGCCCAAATAAATAAAAGAGCTGCC
>CAYVYH010000024.1:0-3802 GCA_964455155.1 uncultured Cytophagales bacterium
GTCCATTTTTTTAATAGTCAAGCTAAGTCGAAAAGTATGAGAAAATTATGAGATATTCTTAGGGATGTGAGGCAAGAAGCAGGTTACATACGCGGCAGGATCAAAACAGAGTTGGTAAATGGCCAGTCATTTAATGGTATGACAGTGCAAGGTGATAAAAAATGGTGGAAAAAATTAGGCCACTGCGAGTACGCTAGCAGATTACTTGGGAAACTCTCATTGCTTAACGAAGCTCAGCCTGAAAGGGATAGGATAGATATCTCAGAAGTACAAAAGGCTATTTACTATGCTAAGAAGTACCATGGAGATCAGAAAAGGCAATCAGGAGAGCCATACTACTCCCATCCCATCGAAGTAGCTTACATGGTTTCCGATTATCTCTTTAAAACAGACATGATAGTAACCTCGGTATTACACGATACGATTGAGGATACAAAGCTCACGTTTGAAATGCTTAGGCAGCTCTTTGGCGGAGTAGTTGCGCGTCAGGTGATGGATTTGACAAGAACTGCGAGTGGAGATAGTTGTGAGAAAATCAGTTCAGCCGAAACGGTTGAGCGTTTGTTTGCACAAAAGAAATATGATTTACTGCTGATAAAGCAGTTTGATAGACTGCACAACATGCAGACTATAAGAGCCAAGCACTCTGACGCAATCCATAGAATCACAGAAGAGACTATCGGGCACTTTATCACTCTGGCAGCTTTCCTGGGCATAAGGACTGTAGAGGAAGAGCTAATTCGGACTTGTGCGATCTCGGGTTCCGATAAGAATTCTGAAGATCAATGCGAAGATCAGCCTAGTAGGCGTGATGCGTACTTGCTTTCTCTAATTTTTCGAAATGACGGAGTGCATAAATAAAAGCAGTGGCCGTCGGAATCATCACTATTAGGACTACATAATTGCCAAAGAAAACGTCGAGATATACAAGACCGAAGGAGGTGATTACATAGACAAAAGCACGCGACAGAGCATATGAAAAAGTTGCGTAAGTAAATCTTTTGAATATCGGGAGGTGTTTATAAAAAATTGGTACCGCGGGCGTTCCCATAAAGCCGAATACAGCGATAAAGGCTTGAATCGCCATTATATGGTATGGAGAGGCCACGTTATTGAGCATATAAGGACATAGCATCACAAAGCATAAGAAGAGTATAAGCCTCACTCTTAAAATTTTCAACGGATGTATGACATAGCTCAAATAAGCTACTATCAGCCAACTGAAGAGCTGTATCATGGATACAGTAAAGTTTTGGTGGATCACTGCTTCTGGGGTAAAATGAAAAACAGTTTTTAGCATATTACCGCAGTACATATAAGAAAAATAAAAACACACAGGCCAAGAGCACTCTATAAAAAACAAGGACAGGGCAGTTTTCTTGTTAACCTTTTCGTTCCAGATGGTACTTTGATTTAAAAGGTCTGGGTTGTGTTTGGCTTTGATGATAGCCTTCTTGATCCTCCGCTTCGCATCGGCAAAATCGGGGGTTTCTCTAAGGCGTGTTCTCGCGACGGCGCCAATTACAGCCACCAATGTGCCCAGCCAGAATGCACTACGCCAATTAAGCCCAAAAGAGGTGACGAGCGATGCAACACCTAAGGCCACTGTGCCGCCCAAAACCCCAAAAACCGCAATTAATGTTACTGCTGGATATTGTATTGGTGGTTTGGTGAGCTCTGTTATGTATAAATCCGCACCAATTACCTCTCCCATAGTAGCCATACCTTGGATAATACGACATACAGTGACTATGTAGGCCGCCGTGATGCCTATTTGCTCGTAAGTTGGTAGGTTGGCCATTGTAAAACATGATAGAGACATCATGGTTGTTGTTATGATGACCGTCGACTTGCGCCCTATGTTATCGCCGAGATATCCAAAAATAAGTGCACCCAGCGGCCTGAGAATATAGGATGAACAAAAGGCGAAAGCCGAAAGGAGACCCGCTGTGTGGGGGTCGGTCTTAGGAAAGAACAGCTCATTGAGCAGTACTGCCATGTGAACGTAGAGGAGAAGATCAAAATACTCCAAAAAAGTGCCAATAGACAACAACCCTATTGCCTCCTTCTTTTCTTTGCTCAGCGATGAAAGCGTCTCTTTGTCATGCATCACACTCTTCGTGTCAACCTATCTCGGCGTCTTCAATGCCTCGCTATGCTACGCTCGAAGCATCACCAAACAATCGTCTCATTCAGCCAAGGCTGGAACTCTAGCTGCCAACTCTTGGTAGTCTAACCACTTGTGCTCCGTTTCTAAGATCCGGAAGCGGATTTTTTCAACTTTCTCGTTAATGACTGGCATTGGTATGCTGGAAGCAGCTGTGTAATGGAGGCCATGAAACTTTATTTTGAGCTCAGCACTGAGCCTCTCGAGAGATTCTAGATTGCTTAGTATGTCGTCGATGAATATTATCGTCTTGGGGTAGTAATTGCTACGACTTAAGACACATGCCAGCGTCTTAGCTTTGTCAACCTGAGCTGTTAAAATAATACCAGACTTTAACATCGGAACTCCATCCTGCTCTTCTAACTCATAAAGAAACATTTCCTCCTTTACTGGGGTGAGGTTGCAAAAATCAAACCCAAGGTCATGTAGATGCTTAACCCGCCAGTCTTCGAGCCTCTCTATATTACCAAACTTACCCGTGTAGATCGAGGTCAAGGCAATCGACGGGATCTCGTGTGTCCTCAGATAGTTAAATATATCGACAATACCAGGGTCCACGAGTCTCCATTTTGCTTTGGACGTGGCAATACCGTACAAGGTCTTCATACCCTCTTTCGAGAGGCGACTCTCAATCTCTTGCCAAAGCTGCTTGCGATAAGGATGTCTATTGAGCGTATGCTCGTCGGTTGGCATAATAAGCACGTGATCCACGTCAAAGATGACCAGTGTATTCCCGTCGCTCTCCTTGAGCAGTTCTGCAAGGGGAGTAAAGTCAGCAATTGTGATAATGTCGGCCAATGTAGTGTTGATTGCTACAAAAAAACTGAGAACCAAGTGACAAGTGGTAAGGGTGGCAGCTCTGATCATAGTCCCTCTTGACGACAAGGTCGCCCCGTAAATACTAACCTTTCCACAAGCTCTCACAACCGCTCTGTCGCTACGTGAACAGCCCTCGGGCGCAAAATCACGCGGATAATACCACACATTGATCAAAAAATTGAAGAACTAGTTGCTTACTCTATGTATTCAGATAAAACCATAAAGTCAAATGTTTCCCCAAAAAAAGAGCTCTTGTGTGGATTGGCCTCATCTCAGTAAACAAATGTTTTGCGATGGTACACGTCAAGCAATCTGAGACCGCATAAGATCACTGGTGCGTGTCCTACATGATTAAGGCCCTCACATGTAAGCTGTGTTTTGCAGGATGACAAAAGATTAACAAGAGATGCATGTGCTTAATATCCGCGTTGATTGGCAGTAAATTATGAAAACAAGTCGAAACCGGTTGGTTATAGTGATGGTTGCTTCTTCTTTTTTTCGGTCTTCCCTCGGAATATATGACGCGAGACCTTTGCACGGCACATGGTAAGTAAGGGGCATTTTTTAGCAAACTGAAGTTTTTGACTATCAAGCTATTAACCCTCTATCCGATGATTAAAAAGCGAGTTCCAGGAAGTTTTGTCAGTGTAGATGTTAGCAGAATAGCAACGAGGAAGAGCAAGTTCTTTCATCTAATCCCGTGATAGACTGGGCGATATTTGAAAAGAGCTTGATAAGGTTGGTAGGCGCTCTGTTGAGGATGCGGCAAGCCTGCCTACCAACCCTTGGGGCCATTCAAGATAATGCTGCTGCAAC
>CAYVYH010000024.1:3902-12457 GCA_964455155.1 uncultured Cytophagales bacterium
GGAGTTTGGGTGCAACAAGGCAGCATCATCGACGCTTCTATCACCCCTACGGCCCGTCAAGCTCATGGTAAGTCCACGTACGTACTTCCAGAGGATCCAGACACCCTTTCAACCAAGGAAATTAAATCAGGGGTAGATCGAGCAGCGCGTTGGGTGAAAAAAGGAAATAGCCTCGAATACCACGCCCAAGAGGATCACGCAGCGGTATTCAACGCAAGGCCTGTAAGCATAGGCCCCTGTCTGTTTGGGCAAGGCACTACAACAAGCTGATGGGTCGTGATCGCCGCCCAATAGAGCGGGTGTTTGGGCGTATCCAACGTTGGTTGGGTAGGCCAGAATCCAGGTATGTCGACGACTCAGTCTATTTTTGTTCGGAACCTACCAATACGTTTTGAAGCAGTTTAGGAACGTATGGATCCCTAGCTACTGTACCAGAGTCAAGTGCAAAGGTAAGTACAACGGTCACGGTAACTAAGGATGCAAAAGCTTCTGCAAGATCGTCTGTAAACTTACTCTTTCGGATAGATAGTTGCTTACTGCTCTGATTGGAATTCTTTGCTGTTGCATACTGTCCCGCTCTCTTAGTGTGACAGTGTCATCTTGGAGCGTTTGATGATCTATTGTAATGCAGTAAGGAGTTCCAATCAAATCTTGTCGAGCGTACCGTTTACCAATGGATTGATTTTCTTCATATGTTAGGGGGAAGTTTAAACGCAATTCCGAAACAAGCTTCTGTGCCTTTTCAGGCAGACCATCTTTCTTAACCAGGGGTAAGATTGCTACTTTAATAGGGGCCAGAGCAGGGGGGAGTTTCAGATAAGTCCTAGTCTTTTGCTGCTCACCCTCTGTCACTGTTTCGTGTACAAGTCCTTGACAAAGGAGTAGCAAGACCAAGCGGTCACACCCTAGTGAGGTCTCAATGACGTAGGGCGTATAGTTTTGGTTGATTTCTGGGTCAAAGTATTGAAGTTTCTTTTTGGAGTGTATTTCGTGGTTTCTTAGATCAAAATCGGTTCTAGAATGAATACCTTCTATTTCTTTTTGGCCAAAGGGGAAAGCATATTCGATGTCTACGGCCTCCTGGGCATAGTGGGCCAAGTGCTTGTGGGGTTGCAAGCTAAGTCGGGTGTTGGGGATACCCAAAGCCAGGTGCCATTGCAACCGCTGTTCTTTCCAGTAGTCAAACCAGTAGGATTCTGTGCCGGGCCGTACAAAAAATTGCATTTCCATTTGTTCAAACTCGCGCATACGGAAAATGAATTGTCGGGCGACGATCTCGTTTCGAAAAGATTTCCCGATTTGTGCGATGCCAAAAGGCACCTTCATACGAGCTGTTTTTTGTACGTTTAAGAAGTTTACGAAAATTCCTTGCGCTGTTTCTGGCCTTAGGTATATAGTATCGGCTTCTTCCTCTAGGGCCCCTGCCTGTGTAGCAAACATGAGGTTAAACTGCCTCACAGCAGTCCAGTTGCTAGTCTTGGCCACTGGACACTGAATACCTGTAGAAACAATAAGCCGATAGAGGCCGACGAGGTCTTGGGCTTGAAGTAGGTGATGCATGGCTTGGAGCAGGTCTTCAGCCGCTTTTTTGTTGCCTTGTTGTTCCCAAGCAGCGGCGTGGGCTTCAAGTAGTGCATCTGCTCGGTACCGTTTTTTGGAGTCTTTGTTGTCAATCAACGGATCACTGAAACTGTCTAGGTGTCCCGAAGCTTGCCAAGTGTGTGGGTGCATGAAAATAGCTGCATCGATGCCTACGATGTTTTGATGAAGCTGAGTCATACTTCGCCACCACAAGTCTTGCAAATTGCGCTTGAGGGCAGCTCCATAAGGACCATAATCGTACACTGCCTGTAGACCACCATAGATTTCGCTAGAGGGGTACAAAAAGCCATACTCCTTGGCGTGGGCAATAATGGCTTGGAGTGGATTGCTGGCGTCAGCAGCAGACGTTACTTGGGACATAGTCAAACAAATTCATCAGCTAAGAAAATGGATATCATGTTATCCGTCTACATGATTCAGTAGCTCAAACCTTACATTTCCTTACATGACATCGATTATGAGACCCTTTGACTTTTCGGCCGCATAAATTTGCTCGGCCTGCCCATGTATACGTACGTCAGTGGTCCGAAAAATGTTAGTGAGTAACGCAAAAATCTGTTCACATGCTGACGGATCAACGGCGGAGGAAATTACCAGCATCTCCATAGTAGCCATCATATCTGGGGGCTCGTTTTGAACTAGCGCAATCATAGAACTAATCTGCCGCCTCGCTAAGGAGGGATGCTCCTGCGCAATTTCTCCTAGAAGCGTGTAGGCCATACTTGCTACGACCTTGTCCTGTGAGCGGGCGGAATTCAGTACAGTTTCGAGTATTTGTTGGAGATACGTGGGATTTTCCTTTACAGTATTTGTAGTGAATAGCTTGTGTACTACTAGTAATGTTTGTACCGTGACATGACAAGCATCTTCACTTCCTGATAATTTACGGAAGTTGTGCAACAAGTAGTGTAAGCACCTGGGAGAAGTATCAATGACGGTTTGTGTTAATGGCAGCAGCATGTTTAGCACTATGCCTTCATTTACCAGCATGTTCTTTCCGTTACTTGCCAGGCCCAGAACTACGCTAGAGGCGGGTAGAGCCAATTGAGGATGCTTTGCTACTAATAAACAGAGTAGCTGCAACGCCTCATCAGTTTCTTGACTGTTACTGACTCGATGCAGTACCTTTTTCAGCGAGTTTACCGTACTCTTCCTAGCTAGCTTCGGGTCTTCCGTAAGCAGCTGGCACGCTTTTTGGCATGCTACCCCCCGAACGTATTCCTCTTTATGAGCAATATTGGCTAGTAACTTTCTGAAACGTTTCTTATTTGAGTCTTGCGCCTTGAGCGTTTCGTTGAGCCACAGTCGCTGCGTAGCTGTGAGCATTGGCTCGCTGACGGTTGTGGGAAGAAGTATGTTCCCCGTCTGTGGTTGTTCCTTATGTACGTTACCCATAATCGCCGCTGTGGGCGACTTCTGCTTACCCAGAGCTATTGGATTCATGGTCAGCAGGCACAGCAGTGCAGCGTATATGCGGTGGTGCTTGTAGCTCGACTGATACACAACGATGTCCTTAAGAGTAATGGTTATTGAACGTTAAGTGCGTTTGTATGGCTACGCTGCGCAATGTATGATGCTATTCCATCAATTACAAAACAGTCTGACGGAACTTTGTTGGGGTACTGCATTAATATTTCAATTTCATGTGGCTCAATACACATCCAACCAATTTGCACCGATTTTTACATCTACATCGATGGGTACTGACAAAGGCAACGCCTCTTGCATCATCTGGGGGATGTGTTGTTGCAAGAGAGGGATTTCCTCTTGGGGGGCGTCAAATACGAGCTCATCGTGCACTTGCAAGACCATACGAGAGCGGAGTTTTTTCTTTAGCATCCAGTCATGAATATGAATCATGGCCAGTTTGATCATCTCTGCGGCAGTGCCTTGAATTGGAGCGTTGATTGCATTTCTCTCCGCAAAGCCGCGGAGTCCTGCATTTCTGGAATTGATGTCTCTCAGTTCCCTTTTTCTGCCCAATAACGTAGTGACGTATCCTTGCGATTTGGCTTTTTCAATTACCGTGTCCATGTACGTTTTGATAGCAGGAAACTCTTGAAAGTAGGCCTGGATCAGGGCTGTGGCTTCGCTGCGAGGGATATTGAGTCGTTGTGCTAGGCCAAAAGCAGAGATGCCGTAAATAATACCAAAATTGGCTGTCTTGGCTTGGCGGCGCATGTCTTTGTTTACAGCCTCTGTGGGCACTTTGAACAACCGACTGGCCGTAGCTTGGTGGATATCTTTGCCAGCCTGAAAAGCAGCCATCATGGTGGCATCTTGGGCAAACGAGGCCATGATACGTAGTTCTATCTGCGAGTAGTCGGCGGTGAGCAAGAGATGGCCGGCGTTGCGCGGTACAAAGGCTTTTCGGATGGCCCTGCCCTTTGCTGTGCGGATAGGGATATTTTGCAGATTAGGATGGGTAGAGCTGAGTCTTCCCGTAGAGGTCACAGCCTGGTTATAGGAGGTGTGGATCATGCCATCTGTAGGGCTGATCATGGTGGGCAGCGCATCTATGTAGGTAGATTTTAGCTTCTTCAATTCTCGGTATTCCATAATTTTATCTACAATGGGATGCTCTTTGGCAAGGCCTTGCAAGGCCTCTTCTCCTGTGGTATACTGGCCTGATTTGGTTTTTTTGGGGGTCTTGGTAAGTTTTAACTTGTTGAATAGCATATCGCCTAGTTGCTTGGGAGATGCAATGTTAAAAGTATCTCCTGCTAAGTTATGAATGGCTTGTTCGAGCACCTGGATTTCTTTTGCCATGCTTTCTGACAGGATTCTCAGCGCCTCTGTATCCACTTTAACTCCTGTATGTTCCATGGCAGCAAGCACGTTGACAAGCGGAAATTCGACTTCATGGAGCATTTTTGTAAGCCCTTGGGTAGCAATTTCTGGGGCTAATTTTTGGTAAACTTGCAGTGTAACGTCGGCATCTTCCCCAGCGTATTCTTTGATTAAGTTGATGTCGACTGCTTGCATATTCTTTTGGGACTTTCCTCTGGGGCCAATTAAGCTTTCTATGGGAAGCGGGGTGTAGTGTAGGTACTGCTCGGCCATCGTATTCAGGTTGTGGCGTATGTCAGGGGCGAGCAGGTAGTGTGCCAGCATGGTATCAAAGATTGGTGTACCTACGTTAACACCATATCGTTTCAAAACGTTGATGTCGTACTTGAGATTCTGTCCAATTTTTCGAATGGTAGTGCTCTCTAATACACTTTTGAATTCTTGTACTATCGGCATGGCAGCTTTGGGGTTTGTTGGCACCGGCACGTAATAAGCTTCGCCGGGATAGTACGCAAAAGCAAGGCCTAGGAGCGTGGCTTGGTGGGGGTCTATGCTGGTAGTCTCCGTGTCGACACACACTTCCTCTTGCAACAGTAGATGATGTATTAATTCCTTCCTAAGTGCGGGCGTATCGATGAGGTGATATTGGTGTGGTGTATTGGTTAGAGTAGACAGCGGCACGAAGGATGGAGATACCTCGGTTGGAGTAAGTGCTTGTTGTGGCATTTCAAGCGGTATGGCAAAGAGAGCTGTCTGGGAGGTGTCAGATTGTCGCATGCTGGGCCTCCCTGGCTTGCCTGGAATTCTTTGTAACAGGCTATGAAACTCCAGTTCACGAAAGAGAGCCTTGAGCTGAGCCTCGTCGGGCCCTTGGTAGTGACTTTGGTCTAGTGAAAATGTCAGTGGTACATCGGTGTGTATTGTAGCCAGCTCTTTGGAGAGTACGCCTTGTGAGCCGTAGGTGCGTACATTTTCTCTCAGCTTGCCCTGCAATTGGTCAGCATTGGCTATGAGATTTTCTACAGATCCAAAAATTTGGACTAGTTTCTGGGCTGTTTTCGCTCCGATACCAGGAATACCAGGGATATTGTCCACAGCATCACCCTGCAGGCCCAGAATATCGCGCACTTGGTCTATCTGATTGATGCCCCACTGGGTTAGTACCTCTTCTTTGCCCAGCACAGCGACCCCGTTACCCATGAAGGCGGGTTTGTAAAGTAGGATATGGTCATCTACTAGCTGGGCAAAATCTTTGTCAGGAGTCATCATGTACACTAAAAAATCTTCTTGAGCTGCTCGTCTTGATAGTGTGCCAATGATGTCGTCTGCTTCGTAACCTTCTTTTTCTAGTACTGGTATCTGAAAGGCACGAACAACCCTTTTGACGTAGGGAATAGCCAGTGTAATGTCTTCTGGTTGGGCTTCTCGGTGTGCTTTGTAGGCCTCAAAAGCTTGATGCCTGAATGTGGGTGCCGGTGTGTCGAAGGCAACAGCCAGGTGCGTAGGGGATTCCTTGTTAATAACTTCCACGAGCGCATTGGTAAAACCTAATACGGCGCCAGTGTCCATCCCCTTGGAGTTGATTCTTTTATTTTTAACGAAAGCAAAGTGGGCCCGGTATATCAGGGCCATGGCATCGAGTAGAAAGAGTTTTTTTTTAGGGGTATGCATGTGCTTTTAGATTGATGCTGCTTGTAGAGAAGACTTCTCACGCAGGCCATTCATGCAGCGTGAGGAGGCCATTGAGGTTATGAACAGCTATATAAGATTCAAAACAGCTCAGCACAGCAGGGAGTGCCTTGAAAGCGGTCATTGTCACATTCATCCTTTCAACTAGCATTGGTGTTGTGATCCAGTGGATGTAGGGTGTGTACGCTGCAAAGGTTTCACTCTTTTGCAAGAAGAACTAATCATGGAACGTGCCAGGAAAGACTTGCCAAACCGCCAGTATCTCCAGCATTTTATACATCTCGTCTTATTCTATACTTTTGTTTGGGGCATTCACCATATAGATACCATCTGACATTGCAAGTTGAAGAATTCATAGCATTGTACGAAAAAGACGGATGGGTGGGTACATGGGTCGAGAAACTCCGTGTAGCTGTCGGTCTATGTTTGCACCTCAAGGGCCTTGCCGGCAGCTTAGATGCTGTGTTGGCTGCTGCCACTTATAAGCTTACAGCGGCTACGCAGTTGTTCATTTTACATGATCAAGAGGAGGCAGCTTACTTTTATAGCGATCTGCAGGCCCTTCTGGGGCCAGATGTGATCCTGCTGTATCCGGCCTCTCACAATGTGCCTTATGCTCCCATTATGGAGGCCCATACCGACCAATTGGTACGTGCAGAAGTGGTACAGCGTATCTGCCATCCCGCACGCCAGGCTCCTCTGGTAGTAACCTATCCGGCAGCGCTTTTGGAGAAAGTAGTTCACCAGGAAGCGCTGTCGGAGCATACGTGGTCAGTGCAGGAAGGAGAAGAGCTGACTACTTCTACCCTGGTCGTAAGGCTTTTGGAACAAGGGTTTGAAAAGGTAGACTTTGTCTACGAAGCAGGCCAGTTTGCCGTTCGTGGCGGTATCATCGACATTTTTTCTTACGCTTACCAGTTACCTTTTCGGCTAGTACTCTGGGGCAATCGGGTGGAGAGTGTCCGCACTTTTGATCCCACCAACCAGCGTTCTATGGAATCTATTCCAGAAGCAACCATATTGCCCAGTTTGCAGGCACAGACTAACTCGCTGGCACGCCAGTCATTGCTAGATTGTTTATCCCCTGCCACACCCGTTTGGATTAAGGACCGTGCACTCGTTCTTGCCGCCCTTGAGCAAAGCTACGCGCAGGCCAATCAAGTTTTTCAAGAGAAGTCCGCAGCGCCACTCACAGCGGCCTTGCCGCCGCCATCACTGTGTTGGGAAACTCCAGCCAGCTGGACGCAGTCTTTGCAAAGACTAGTAACCATCGAATTTGGTAATCGTTTTCATGGAACTCCTCATGAGGTATTCAAGTACGAGGCTTCGGCCCAGCTTGTTTGCAACCAAAATTTTGTGCTGCTGGCTGAAAATCTGCGCGAAAATCAATCTAAGGGGCTGGATAACATCATCACCGCAGAATCAACGGGACAGTTTGACCGGTTGAGGAGCTTGTTAGCACCGATAGACGACGCAGTCCATTTCAATACATTGTCGCTGGGTTTGCGCCAGGGCTTTGTAGACCATCAGGTGGGTATTGCGTGCTATACCGACCATCAGATCTTTGAGCGTTACTACCGCTACAAGACTCCTAAGAGGTATTCTAAGACCAAGGCCGTTACCTTACGTGCGTTGCAAGCTTTGCAACCAGGTGACTATGTGGTACACATTGATCATGGTATCGGGCGCTTTGCAGGACTAAGCAAGGTCAAAGTCGACGACAAGAGCCAAGAAGTGATACGGCTGCTCTACAAAGACGACGACCTCGTTTATGTCAACCTTCAGTCCTTGCACAAAATCTCTAAGTACACCGGCCAAGAAGGCGTCGTGCCTGCTATCACGAAACTAGGATCATCAGCATGGTCCCAGAAAAAAGGCAAGGTCAAAGAAAAAATAAAAAGCATTGCCAAAGAGCTCATCCAGCTGTATGGTAAGCGCAAACAAGCCCCTGGGTTCTCTTTCAGTTCAGACGGCTTTTTGCAAGCTCAATTGGAGTCCTCGTTTATTTACGAAGACACACCCGACCAGTTAGAAGCTACGAAAGCAGTGAAGAAAGATATGGAGGCGCCTTACCCTATGGACCGCCTCGTTTGTGGCGATGTAGGATTTGGTAAAACTGAAGTAGCCATTCGGGCTGCCTTCAAGGCCATCAATGACGGCAAGCAAGTAGCCGTGTTGGTTCCTACGACTATTTTGGCTCTACAACACTATCACTCTTTCTGTGCTAGGTTGGCGCATTTTGATGTCAACATTGCTTACGTCAACCGCTTCAAAACTGCCCAAGAAACCAGAACGACTTTGGAGGCTACTGCAGTCGGTAAGGTTCAAATTCTTATTGGTACTCACCGCATCCTGAGCAAAACGGTTCAATTTCAAGACCTTGGCCTGCTCATCATTGACGAAGAACAAAAATTTGGTGTTAAAGCCAAAGACTACCTTAAACAACTGCGAGTCAATGTAGACGTGCTCACACT
>CAYVYH010000025.1:0-11480 GCA_964455155.1 uncultured Cytophagales bacterium
AGTGATCCGGTGGTTCCGCATGGAAGGGCCATCGCTCAAAGGATAAAAGGTACTCTGGGGATAACAGGCTGATCTCCCCCAAGAGCTCATATCGACGGGGAGGTTTGGCACCTCGATGTCGGCTCGTCACATCCTGGGGCTGGAGAAGGTCCCAAGGGTTGGGCTGTTCGCCCATTAAAGTGGCACGCGAGCTGGGTTCAGAACGTCGTGAGACAGTTCGGTCCCTATCTGTTGCGGGCGTTAGAAGCTTGAGAGGGGCTGACCCTAGTACGAGAGGACCGGGTTGGGCAAACCGCTGGTGTATCAGTTGTGACGTCAGTTGCACTGCTGAGTAGCTACGTTTGTAAGAGATAAGTGCTGAAAGCATCTAAGCACGAAACTCGCCTCAAGATGAGGCTTCGTTGAAGGGTGGTTAAAGAACATAACCTTGATAGGCTGCAGGTGTAAAGTCAGAAATGACAAAGCTGAGCAGTACTAATTGCCCGAAAGCTTCTTGAATCCCGCTTTACTTTTACATTTTTTATTGAATAAATCTAGTCAACTTTCTTTCTCACTAGAAAGTGTGTGACATAACAAGTGAGGCACTGCTACAAATTTAGGTGACTAAAGCGCTGGTGTACACCTCTTCCCATTCCGAACAGAGAAGTTAAGCCCAGCAGCGCCAATGGTACTGCCGTAAAAGGTGGGAGAGTAGGTCGTCGCCTTTTTATTTCTTCCCTTCATCTTCCCATTATCCCTTTCCTTTAAGCGGGAGTAAGCTTCGCTAATTCTAGCTTCAGCTTCTACGACCTTATTTCCTGGCATATTGTGCATGGCAGAGAAGCATACATAGTTATAATCTCCTAGTTTGTTAACCTTGTGCATTCAGATTGTTGCAGAGTAGTAACAATCGTCTTTTTTATAGCTTTTATTATACTATATAGTAACCTTAAGTTTGATTAACATAACGCAAAGATGATGGATCTATTGAGGAGATTACGCTTTCTGAGTTTACTAAGCATTGTGCCATCAGTATTCCAGTGCGCTCCCTGCTTTGCCGCAGAGGCTCAGTCTTCTGCGCAAAAATATCGCTTAGTTACAGCTATTGCTGACTATTACGTCAAATCCTTGCCTAGTGAAGGTAGTTTCACTAAAGAAGTAGTTTCAAAAAAGCGCGCTGCGCATGAGGCTTGGCCAGTCAACCTTGGAGAAAGAACCAGGCGTGAGGTGGTATTCAACCGCATTTTTACGAAGAGTGAAAAGTGTGCTTTGCTCCAAAAAGAGATGTCACCCGTTTTGAACGAGTATGCTTGGAAGGACTTGCGCCTTTTTTACGGCACAACCAGTGCGCCTGCCTACCACCTGATGAGCCGTATTAATAGAACCGTGACTGCTTTGGGAGAGGGTGCCTTAGCTACTCTGCTGGTGACGCCCACGAGCAAAATCGAGGAGGTGTTTAAGCGACAGCATCTCATCCAGACTTTTTTGGACAGTACGGAAGAAGTAGACCGACTCAAAGCTAGCCTACGCCACTATCAAGAAGCTGAACAAAGTGTATTGTCTTTGTGGACTCCTACAGATCCATTATACACCAAAGAGTATAAAAAGTACATGGATAATCATTTTTATACAAAAGATGACGAATCAGCTAATAAAAATGTAGGATGGTTGGAGTTGAGGAAGCGATTTTTTCGCGATTTTTTGGGAATACAATACTACTTTCTGTGGCCAGTGGTCCGCCCTCTAGGACAAGAAATATCCGGTCTTATTATAAAACGAAAGTTAGGTACTGCTTTGATCTCAAGAGAGCGGCTAAGGCGGGGATGGATAGGTGCCATACCTTATTATGGGGGATGGTATCAATGGAGTCGGGATAAGTCTAGATTTTCGACTATCTACCACGTGGCGGTGGAGGCTTATTATACTTGGACAGCCTATCAAGGTATCAGTAATTACTTAGAATACTCTTCTGTGCTACGCAGCCTGTCTTTGCGTATGGCAGATGTACAGAAATTTGTGACTGCTGCTTCGGACGTAAGCGCGTGCATAGCCGCTTCTCCAACACTAGAAGCCGCCTATGGAGCACGACTCGCAAGTATTAGAAACTTACTGGCGCAAGACCAAGAGCAGACTGATCTAGGGAGGTTAGTTCGTTACCTAAAAACGCTTCCTTATAACCATTGGTCTTATTTTTTCAACAATGCCGGCCGTTTGTTAGCCAGCCATAAACTTTTTACAGAATATAAAGATTATTTTGCCGATGCCATGTATGAATTGGGTGAGCTAGACGCCTTTGTTGGTATAACTACGCTGATGCAAGAGGCCCGAGACTATCCTGCTACTCATGCTTATGTATTTACTACGTTGTTGGACCGTAGCCAGCAGCAAAACCCCTATATAAAGCTGGAGGAAATGTGGAATCCGTTCTTGGATGCCAAGATAGCGGTAGGTAACTCTGTATTGATGGATGCTGCTGGGGGTACCAGCAATATCATTCTTACAGGGCCGAATGCAGGAGGAAAGTCTACCTTTTTGACAGGAGTAGCGACTAGCTTACTACTCAGTCAGACGTTTGGTATTGCACCTGCTCGGGAGGCGACTCTGACGCCTTTCGATAATATCAATACTTTTATTGATATCAGTGATGACATTGCAGCAGGGAAATCACTCTTCATGGCCGAGGTGGATCGCGCACAAAAGCACATTGCACGGCTTGAAGGGCTTCTAAAAGACGAGTTTAGCTTCAGCATATTTGATGAGCCTTTTAGTGGCACGAATCCCACGGAAGGTGGGGCTGCTGAATATGCTATTTTAGAGGCTATGGCCGACTACTCCAATACACTCAACATAGTGGCTACACATTACCCCATTGTGATGCTGTTAGAGAAGAATGCTCCAGAAAAAGGTTTTGTCAACTACATGGTCTACATCACGTATCAGGGTGCTAAAAAGAGGTTGAAATACACCTATAAGGTGATCCCTGGAAAATCTAATCAAGCCATTGCTATTGATATTCTTGAAGAAGCAGGCTACGACACAAAGTTATTACAACGTGCGCGAGAAATTATTGCGCATCCTGAGCGGTATCCTGCCAGTTTTTAAGTAACCTTAGAGGTATAGCAGGCTGCCTGCCTTACCGGGTACGCTTGTAGCTGGTTGGTGCACAATGAATTTTGTACCCTCAACCCCATTTTTATGCTAGGCCCGGTAGGAGTAGATTGCGATAGTAAGGTCATCCCGGTACAGAAAGCAATAGATTGGGCACTAGGCGAGGCGATTCTTCGAGAGATCGGTCAACATGACATTGCGCATGCTTCGTACTTAGCCATGCGTCGCGCTATTGCGAGGCTATGTGCTCTGCCTGAATTATCGCTCATTGACGGAAGCCGTTTTCAGTCCTACAAAAACATTCCATATCAATGTATTGTTAAAAGCGATTCCCAGTTGGCACCCATCGTGGCTGCCTCCGTACTGGCCAAAGTACACTTAGGTGCACGGATGTGCCAGCTGGCACAAGGCTTGCCGGGCCATGAATGGGGAAGCACAGCGTATCTTAAGAAGGCCTACCGTTGTGCAATTTATCAGTTGGGTATTACGGATGGACCGTCGCCATGGCTTTCGACTTTGTACCATCATGTAAATGCTCAGCTACTCCGTTGCTTAGATGGAATATCCCAATGTCGACGACTCCTTGGTCTAGGGTGCCTTCTGTAAAAATCACCTTGGCACTGGGAGCGGTATACTGGCTGCTCATCGTTGGAAAATCCCAATCTGGCTAGCCTTCGGCTTGTTGAGATTGCTGTTGTTTATCTATATATATCCTCCTTATCGTAAGTACACCGCTAGCAAGTCTGGTTTTTGGAGCCCCTAGCTGGGTTTTTTAGGCATAGGGAGCCTCTTCTACTTGACTATCTGCATTGTTGGACGTATAAAGTGTGCCGTGATGCTGAGTATTTTAGTCAGTGGTCAGCATCTGTAGAGGCATATGGGGCGTTGGTCTTAGAAAATGCCCATGAGAAAGGAGCCCGTAATAGTGTGATAGTAGCGGTCTGTCGCGCTCGTGTACCAAGACAGTGAAAGCTAGGCGCAGGGGAAAGTGTGGGTGTCTTTTTTCAAAGCCATTGCACGGCTGCTGATTCTTGGACAATCTCGTGAAACACCTGTTACCAGGAGTCCAAATGAATTTGATGACGTAGCTTTTCCCAGCTTTTCTCAAATGGATCACAAGCAGTGAGACATTAGCATGTCATAGGAGCGTTTAAATGCATATGGTTATAGTTGAAGAAAAAAATTTCTTGACAACTGTGTCGGCCTACCCCTTTTTGGGGGATAATTTGGGGCGATACATATTTATTGAGCAATAGCGGTAGTGTCAGGCTGTTGAAGTATGCTTTAATCCGCTAATCTTCCATATAAAATTACCAAAATCGCACTACAGTGTTATATTGTACCTGCTGAGACGTCGATACTTCTGGGTGATTCTACGGCAGCATGAAACACGGAAAAATCCTGGTATAAAATTAAGCGGGTGATACGCTCGTGAACTGACTGAGGTCATCATAAGCACGGCCAGAGACACGTAAGTCATTAGTGTCTATCTCCTCAAATTTGGGTTCACAGGGCCTAAATGGTGTAGCGTGATCCCGTCAGGACTCGAACCTGAAACCTACTGCTTAGAAGGCAGTTGCTCTATCCAATTGAGCTACGGAACCAAGGTATTTTACTCCTGGAGTATCTGTGCGGCGTGACTTACCGTTTTCACACGGTCAACAATTTTGATGATTTTCCCCGTTTCGTCGATGACAAAAGTGAGGCGTGCTGTGCCCCAGTATTGCTTTCCAAACATAGATTTTTGCACCCAAGTGCCATATTGCTCATGGATGGCATGATCTTCATCGGCGATGAGTCGGAAAGGAAGCTGCTTACTTTCAATAAATCGTTTGTGAGATGCTGCACTGTCTACACTGACACCCACCACTTCATAGCCTGCCTGCAGCAGAGCAGTATAGTTGTCTCTTAGATTACAAGCTTGTGCTGTGCAGCCGGGTGTATTATCCTTAGGGTAAAAGTAAAGCACCAGCTTCCTATTAGCAAAGTCGGCCAGCTTGATGGTTTCACCATTCTGGTCTTTGCCTACAAAGGCTGGCGCGAGGTCGTTGACTTTTAGGTGCATAGTTTCTCAAGTTCAATGGCTAGCGACTGTTGGCACAGCTTGGGCCACAGCGGGCAACCTACCACATGTCTCTAGTACACCCTGGAGCTGTGTCGCCATGATTTCCGGTGGTGTCTCTTTAATCGGATGTCTTTCTACAAAGTAGACTAACTCCCCGTCTTTGAACAAAGCAATGGCTGGAGAAGAGGGAGGGTAGGGTTTGGTATATGTAAATACCCGCGCTGTTGCGTGTTCATCTACCCCCGCAAACACCGTAACCAAGTGGTCTGGTTGATAATTGCTCGCTGCCAGTGCCATCTTGATGCCTAGTCGTGCACCCGTTCCTGCACAGCCGCACATAGAGTTGACGAAAAGCAGGGTAATACCTCGACGATCCTCCATATGGTCTGTCACCGCCTTTGCTGTCTTAAGTGGTTTGAAGCCTACCTCCATAAGCTCTCTCTCCATCAATACTACTAGTTCTTCTGGGTACATTTTGTTAAAAGTTGTAAGTGACGGACAATACTACGAAAATAAAAGCTTTATAGCTGCTTCCCAATCTTTACAAAAAGCCAAGGGCTAACTTTGCTTCTTCCGACATCATCGTTTGACTGTACGGAGGCTCAAATGTAAGCGCTACTTGAACTTCATTCACACCTTCTATAGCCTTGATGCTAGCTTCTACTTGACCCGGTATCATCTCAGCAGCCGGGCAGCTGGGCGAGGTAAGGGTCATTAAAACCTGAACGTTGTTGAGTGGATAGATGGTGATCTCATAAATCAGACCTAGTGCATAAATGTCTACAGGAATCTCTGGATCATACACTTGCTTGAGGGCTTGAATAACTTGTTCTCTGCTTATGTTAATTATTTCGGTTTTCTCGGCCATATGTAGAAAAGTTGAGGCAACGCTGCGCCTACGCTTTTTGCTTAGTCTTTTGCGCAATAGCAATGAGCTTTATTTCTTTCACCATATTGGCAAAGCCGTTAGACCGCTGAAAGCCGAGCAGTTGTGTCATACCAATCTTGCCAACAAAGTATAAGTTTGCGTGGATGATATCTTCTATTTTCTGCCCAGAGAGCACCCGAAGAAGTAGACTAATGAGTCCTTTGGTAATGGCTGTGTTACTATCTCCCTCAAAGAACAATAAATCTTCTTTTCTTGCATAGGTAAGCCACACCTTGGATAAGCAACCTCTAATTGTGTTGTGCTCGTTTTTGAGGACGGCGTTCATGGGTGTCAGTCGCTCGCCCAGGTCCATGATGTAGGTGAGCATACGTTCCCTATCCTGCTCCAGCGTTTGAAACTCTCTGATGATTTCTTCCTGTATGGCACTGATGGTAGGCAAGGGAGTGTTTTGCATGGTTTAGTAGTAAGTTTTTTTCTGTACTATCCTTGTCACCTCCGTTGCAAACTGCTCTACCTCTTCCTTGGTATTATAAATAGCAAAGGAGGCACGTACGATTCCTTCAATTTTAAAAAAATCCATCAAAGGTTGCGCGCAGCCGTGACCTGTTCTAACGGCAATCCCATTCGCATCTAGCAACATGCCCACATCCAGGTGGTGCATACCTTCCACAACAAACGAGAGCACGCCGACCTTGTTAGGTGCCGTGCCGATGATCTGAACTCTTCTAAGATGACTCAACAGATCGGTAGCGTAATTTAGTAACTTATTTTCGTGTGCCATAAGGGTTTCGTACCCTACTTGCTTGATAAAGTTCAATGCTTCTTGCCAGGCGATAATACCAGCTATGTTGGGCGTACCTGCTTCGAACTTGTAGGGGAGGTCATTGTAAGTAGTGTGTGCTAGAGTTACTTTCTGAATCATCTCACCACCGCCTTGATAAGGAGGCATCTCCTCTAGTAGGGCCCTTTTCCCGTATAAGACGCCCACGCCCGTGGGGCCATATGCCTTATGTGCAGAGAAAGCCAAGAAATCGCAATCTAACTCCTGCACATCAATAGGCAAATGCGGAACGGCTTGAGCCGCATCTACTACCACAATAGCCCCCTGTGTATGGGCCTGTTGAATGATCTCCTTGAGTGGATTGATCGTACCCAGTGTATTAGAGACATAGCTGATAGCAACAATCTTAGTCTTTGACGTGAGAAGCTTTTCTAAAGTTGATAGCATTAGCTTGCCTATTTTGCTAATGGGGATGACCTTTAAAACAGCTCTCTTGGCCTGACAAAGCATCTGCCAGGGCACAATGTTGGCATGGTGCTCCATATGCGAGATGATAATCTCGTCACCTGCCTGCACTTGTGTCTGCCCATACGTGGCAGCTACGAGATTGATGCTCGCTGTAGCGCCTGAAGTAAAGATGATTTCCGCTGTGTCGGCAGCACGAATAAACTGCTGTACACTATGTCTGGTTGCCTCCAAGGCAGATGTTGCCCTTTCAGACAATGTATACATGCCTCGATGAACGTTGGCATTGTCGTGCTGGTAATAATGCGTGAGTGCATCTAGTACTGCTTGTGGTTTTTGTGTTGTGGCAGCATTATCTAGATAAATCAGCGGCTTGCCATAGACAGTTTGCCACAAGGCAGGAAACTGTGCTCTAATCTTTTGAATATCTAGTGCGCTGTGCGCGGGTGCTGCTGGCATGCGTGACATATTATATTACTGTAGTATCTCTTGGGCAGTCCAGCTACTGTGTAGTTGTTTTCGTAAGGTTGCTAAAGGGATCTTATCAATGACTTCACTGGCAAAGGCTTGACGCAGTAAGCGTTGTGCTGTATCCTCCTGTAATCCCCTCGTTCGTAGGTAAAAGAGCTGTTCCTCATCGAATCGGCCTGTTGTAGCGCCATGTGAGCATTTTACATCATCGGCCCAAATTTCAAGTTGAGGCTTGGTGTGAAGCGTCGCATGGTTAGAGAGCACTAAGTTGTTGTTTGTTTGCAAGGCATTGGTTTTCTGTGCTTCAGGTCTCACATAGATTCTGCCGTTAAATATACCTGTAGACTTATCCATCATAATACCCTTGTACAGTTCATTGCTGTAGGTGTGTGGCTTGCGGTGGTCTATCGTCGTACAGTTATCCACGTGTTGCTGTCTACGTAGGTAGTACAGTCCGTACATATTGGCCTCGCTGTTGGGAGCATCGATCGTACTGCTCAGGTTATTTCTAACCAATGCACCTGACCATGTAAAAGTATAGGTATTCAGTGTGCTATGTTGCGCTTGCTGGCATTGTGTGGTGTTTACTTGGTAATGTTGATGCCCCATTTTTGTTTGCAGGACGTAGTAGTTCATCTGGGCACCCCTTTGCAAGATCACTTCAGCCACAGCATTCGTAAAGCCCGTTGTTTGCCAGGAGGTAATCATACTGGCCTGGCTGTGCTTTCCTGCTACTACTAAAAGGCGTGGGTGGGTGGCGTGTTGGCTTTTGTTAGCAGTTGTATAGTGGTAAAGCAATATAGGCTTGTCTATGATTGCATGATCATGAATGCGTATAAAGAGTCCTTCTTCAAACAATGCGGTATTTAAAGCGGTAAAAGCATCTTTCTTACTCTGGGCATATTGCGCAAAGTGCTCCAGAAACTCACTCTTTTGAAGTTGATAAGCTTCTTGAAAAGTGAAGACTTGCATGAATGGTTCATGTCCTTCTAATTGTGTGTGCTTGCTACTTACTCTGCCGTTAAGCAACACAATATGGTAGGCATCCATGTCGTGATAGCATATTGGGGCATCTCCATCGGGCTGCGTTTGTACAGGCCGATGCAAGTCAAAATGCGCTGTTAGGAGGCTAGTAATAGGTGTATACTTGTAGGCTTCATTTTTAAGGGTAGGTAGCCCTTGTTCTTCAAAGTCGTTTAAAGCTTGTTGTCTCGTATCGTAGAAGGGATGGTCCCTGTTTAGTACTTTGAAGTGTTGTGTCAGGGATTGTTGCAGGGAAGAGGACATGTTTACAGGGATTAAATACTTGGTGAGCTGCCCGATCCAAGAGCCATGGACGTTTCCTTAATAATCCAATCGTACCCTTTTTCTTCTAACTCTTTAGCCAACTCCTTGGTCCCCGACTTAACAATTAGGCCATCATAAAGGACATGTACGAAGTCAGGGACAACGTAATCCAGTATTCTCTGATAATGTGTGATAATGATTGTGGCATTATCCTTGCCCCGGAGTTGATTCACACCATGGGCTACAACTTTCAGTGCATCAATATCCAATCCAGAGTCAGTCTCATCTAGAATCGATAGGGTAGGGGCCAGCATAGCCATCTGAAGCATCTCATTGCGTTTTTTTTCACCGCCTGAAAAACCTTCGTTCAATGATCTGCTTAGTAGTGTTGGGTCTATATTCACCAACTGCATCTTATCTTTCATGAGCGCTAAGAAAGCAACTGCATCTAGAGGTGGCTGGCCTCGCTGCTTTCTAATTTCGTTAACAGCTGTTTTGAGGAAGTTTGTCATGCTCACACCTGGAATCTCCACAGGATATTGAAAAGCCAGAAAAAGGCCTGCAGCGGCCCTTTTCTCTGGGGTTAGAGCCAGCAGGTCATCGCCTAAGAAAGTCACGCCCCCTTCCGTTACGGTATAACCCTCTTTTCCTGCAAGTACGGCTGCCAAAGTACTTTTTCCTGATCCATTGGGTCCCATAATGGCATGTATTTCGCCCGCTCGTACAGTTAAGTTGACGCCTTTGAGGAGCTCTTTATTCTCTACGGCTGTTTTCAAGTGAGTGATTTCAAGCATATCGTATTATAATGGCAGCACGAAGCTACAACGAAAATTCAAATTAGTTTGCCCCTGCCCACAGACTCCAATCTTTGATACCCTCTTGCACACCCTAGGCGTATTGCTACCAGTATGTTGCTGGGTCTGTTGGGTAACACTATGGCATATCTGGGTCTATCCCTTGGCGCGATAGACTTTATCACCATTTTCTAGGTATTTGGCTCGTATTATGCGTACCAGGGCTCCAGGTACTCTCTCTTGAGCATTCTGGTAAGGTTTGTATGATTTTCTTGAGGTTAGGCAAGGGTCTCCTTAAAATAGACTTCCCTTGGTGCCTCCATCAACAAGCTACTGATGGCAAAAGTTAAGTGACGTATCGCCTCCTTCTTTTAACAGAGTTACGTGATCCTGACTGTGCTACAATACTGAGCGATTGATACGCGCACTGGAATACGGGATAGATCTCGTAGTGTACGCTAGTCTTATCAGGCTAGCGGGGATTTGTTGGTACAACATCATGCTTATCCTGGACAGTAGCGCGCTGCAACCATTCCGTCAGGATCACAAGAAGCAAGACTCCTTACATTTGTGTACATCGTATCTATACGCTCCATATCGCGCCCTTTTGTGTACCATAGCATCTTTTTGCGTAATCCGACAAAAAACATACAATCAACACTTTGCGGGTGTCAAGCAAGGATGTTATCCGTGCAAAAAATAAGGGAATCTATTAGGTTTTGTTTCTCTGATACTCCTACCCAACCCAAGCCCTATCACCAGCGTGATGAGCAAGGAGGCATACACAACCAGGTAGTCCAAACTGAGGTAGTGTATCCCGTTTTTTTAATGTCTTACAAGCAACATCAAAGCACTCATTTCACTACGAGATAAGACACCCTTGTGAGCCGTTTTGTGATGCTAACAGACAGTTTAAGAACAGCGCACCAAAGCGCTTGCAACGCCGCAAGAGTACCAGAGGTGGCCTGCTAAAGACCCACTTTTCAATGCGTACAATTCAGGTGCTTGCAGCGTTCGCCCAAAGGTTATCTTTTTTCTCCACTCCTATTGTCGTGCTGGGGCCATGACCAGGGTAGATGACCACCTCGTCTCCCATTGAGAATAGCTGTTGGTGAATACTCTTCAAAAGTAGCATATGGTCACCACCTGGCAAGTCTGTCCTGCCTATAGCACCCCGAAACAAAACATCCCCAGAAAGACAGAACGCACCCCGTTGACTGTAGAGCGCAATATGCCCTGGTGAATGGCCCGGCACATGCAGGACGGATAACGACGCATCGCCCAATTGAATCACATCACCTGCAGTGAGTAACTTTTCTGCCTTAGCGGGCTCGTACGCTGTGAAACCATAACGAGGTGCATACTCAACGGCTGACCGTAATATAGGCACTTCTTGCTGATGTAAAGCAAGTGGCACACCGTAGGTTGCCCGTACATACTGGTTGCCTAGTACGTGATCAATGTGTGCGTGCGTATTGATCAAATGGACTACTTGTAGAGCGCGTGATTGTATAAAACTGCTCAGCTTTTGCTGTTCATGCGGCTCGTAGCACCCAGGATCAATAATAGCACACGCGCTTGACTCGTCATAGACTATGTAGGTATTCTCTGAAAACGCATTGAATGTGAAGCATTGAACGT
>CAYVYH010000026.1:0-10642 GCA_964455155.1 uncultured Cytophagales bacterium
CATTACGAATACATTTTGAAACGTCTCCTCCATTTTTCGTGCTTGATAGGCATCAGGTAGCAAAGCGACGGCGTTGGAATAATATTACATGGCAAGCTATGCCTACTTTAACAAATTCTTTACCGAATGCTGCTAAGTACACATAATGTGGTTTATTGTTATAGTTCCGTTGCGCGGCAGATAGCGCATTCTTTTCCAATACGTAAAGTGTAGGATTGAATTCTGTTGACGTAAAACGATGCTAACAAACCTTAAATCTTGCTGAGATAATTCTCCGTTGTGGGCACGGAAACGTGACATTGTGTGTTTAACCCAGGAAACATGATGTGATGTTATTAGTAGCGCTCGTAATATTTATGACATCACAATAGTTCATGGTGATATATTGCGTAGGGGCAAAAACAGCACTATACACGTCTTTGGGTGTTCTTAAGGAGCCCAGTTTGCTGATGTAAATGATTTCTTTTATATGCAGCCCACAAAGTTTAGAGGCAATTATTGCACTAATTATTACCCCAAAACTGTATTGGACTTCTAGAAAAATGATTGACTGCCCTCCAGATGTATAGTTCTGCAAAGAACATCCCACAATTACCCGAGCAGGCATTCACTGTGCTCCTTTTATGCACCACATGCTAGGAACCTATCCTATGGGATGTGTCAGAGCGAGTATTAGCCACGCCAATACTTTGCAAGATGTCTATGCCTTGGTAAGCGCCATAAAAAAGATGTTGCGAACTACCCCAAGGTCATAAAGGATACCTTATTTATACCTATTTTAAGCGCCAGAACAGCATAGACACCACTTATTACTGTATAAACCATGAACATATGAAGGTCAACATGGCCGCATCTTGGCACAAGCATTTAGAACAAGAATTCCGAAAACCTTACTTCGAGCAGCTTGTTTTATTTGTTAGGACAGCGTATCAAAACCATAAGATTTACCCCCCTGCCAAGGAGATATTTCGTGCTTTTGAGCTCTGTAGCTTTGAAGAGACCAGAGTAGTCATCTTGGGACAAGACCCTTACCATGGCCCAGGACAAGCCAACGGGTTGTGTTTTTCGGTCCGAGACAACGTACCCACTCCACCTTCTTTAGTCAATATTTTTACTGAGATTCACAATGATCTGGGAATTGCCATGCCTCCAAACGGTAACCTAGAACGGTGGGCCACTCAGGGGGTACTCCTGCTGAATGCTACGCTAACCGTACAAGCAAGCAAGCCAGGATCCCATCAAAACAAAGGATGGGAGCAACTTACAGACGCCGTTATCAGTACGCTATCGCACAACAAGGAGCATGTCGTATTTCTACTTTGGGGAGCTTATGCACAACAAAAAACATCCCTTATTGATGATACAAAGCACCTGATCCTAAAGTCACCACACCCATCGCCTTATTCTGCCAATCGCGGGTTTTTTGGTAACCAGCATTTTAGCAAAGCCAATACTTACCTAGAGAAGCATCATCTTAAAACGATCCAATGGTGAGTTTTTAGTGATCAGACGGGGGGTACAGCGTGCCTATTACTGACAACCACGCGCGTCAAGACTCACCCACACGTGAGGTGAATGGCGTCCACACACAGTAACACACCATGACTTTGGACAACACAAGCATGATTGCCCTGCTCAAGGATACAGCCAAGCTCCTAGAACTACATGGTGCTAACCCATTCCAGGTAAGACATTACCACAACGCAGCGCTCAATTTGGAGAAGATTCACCAAGCAGTGGGGGGGCTATCGCCGGAAGCGCTCAAAGACGTTGTAGGGCTCAATCCGAGTACAAGCAAACTCATTCAGGAAATGAACGCCACCGGTACACTGCAGCGTTGGGGGCAGCTCGCGACTGCCACACCGCAAGGTGTACGGGAAATGTTAGAGCTAAGAGGTATTGGCCCCCAAAAGGTAAGAGCTATATGGAAAAATTTAGGTGTAAAAAGTCTGTCAGAACTGCTAAGAGCCTGTGAGGAAGACAAGATATCCCGACTACCAGGCTTTGGCCTTAAGACACAAGGTACTATCCAAGCAAGCCTAGCATTTAGGGAAAAACAGTTAGGCAAGTGGCATTACGCCAGCGCGCTTCCCTATGCCACTGACCTAGAAGCACAATTGCAACAAGCCTTTCCAGACTCACTGGTTTCGTTGACAGGAGCACTGAGGAGAAAAATGGAAATCACGGACCAAGTTGAAGTTTTAGTGGGTACAACGCATGTAAAAGCCGTCATGCAGTGGTTAGAGGAACAATCCATGTTGCAAAAAAAAGCTTCGTTTTCTGGGCCATTTTCTTGGCGTGGCCAGTTTGTTGAGCAGCCTTTACGGCTTACTGTTCTTTTCTGCAAGCCAGAGGAATTCTATCAACAGCTGATCTTGCAAACGGGCTCACAAGAACACCTAACACTGCCTGTGGGTGAAGACAAACGGCTAGGAGATGTACTCAACAGCAGCATAGCACCACGCAGCGAGGCTGCTGTTTATGAACAAGCCAAGCTCCCTTACATTCCGCCCGAGCTACGAGAGGGCCAGATAGAGCTCGCTTGGGCACGTGAGAAAGGAGCACCGCAACTGTTAGACATGCAAGATTTACGTGGGGTTTTTCATAACCACACCACTTACAGCGACGGGAAGCATAGCCTAGAAGAAATGGCACAGCACTGCAAAGATTTAGGATATGCATACATAGGTATTACAGACCATAGTCAACAAGCCGTGTATGCAGGTGGGCTCACGCCAGAAGCGATACAACGACAACACATGGAAATCGATCACTTGAATGAAGTGTTGGCACCATTTAAGATTTTCAAAGGTATTGAAGCAGATATACTCTCAGATGGCAATCTGGACTATGAAGATGCGATTTTGGCACGTTTTGACTTTGTGATTGCTTCAGTACACACCGGTCTTAACATGGATCAACAAAGTGCCACAAGACGCATCGTCCAGGCCATTAAGAACCCCTACACAACCATGCTAGCACACCCAACCAATCGGCTACTGCTAAAACGTGAAGGCTTCCCTATCAACCACCAGGCTGTCATTGATGCTTGTGCCGAATATGGCGTCATCATAGAGATTAACGCCAACCCCTGGCGCTTAGAATTAGATTGGCGCTGGGTAGATTATGCTCTAAGCAAAAACGTTTGGATTAGTATTAATCCGGATGCACATGACAAAGAATCGATCCATAATATGTACTACGGTGTGTGTGTTGGAAGAAAAGGAGGCCTAACGCGGTCTTGCACCTTCAATGCCTTGTCTCGGGAAAACGTAATGCAGTACTTTGAAGGCCGTAAGAACAACCACACCTTACGACCATGAATATAGGGTTACACGGCAAAAGTTTTTCTAAAAACAGCCTTCCTTTTATAAATCACTTACTTCAATTCCTTTTAAAGCACCCTGCACGCCTTTTTGTATCGCATCCTTTAGATGCCCTGCTACGGTCCAGTACGATTCAAATCCCTATCATACAGTCCTTGGAACAAGCAGGAGATCTTAAAAATCTGGACTTGATGATTAGCATGGGAGGTGATGGCACCTTATTGGAAGCAGTGAGTTATGTAGGCGCTTCTGAGGTGCCCATTCTGGGCATCAACACAGGCCGGATGGGCTTTCTGGCTACAGTAGCGCAAGCAGACGCACTAGCTGCCCTGGAATGCTTTTGGCAGCGTAAACACACCCTTGACAAGCGCACCCTGTTACAATTAGCGAGTTCTAAAACAACCACAGTGGGGATGAATTTTGCGTTGAATGAAGTGGCATTCATCAAACGAGATGGTACCTCTATGCTTACGATTCATGCTTCCATGGATGGTGGTTTACATACTACTTACTGGGCAGATGGCCTCATCGTAGCTACCCCCACAGGCTCAACAGGCTATTCTTTGAGTTGTGGTGGACCTATTGTATTGCCCAGTTCCCATAACTTGGTCATCACACCAGTAAGTCCACACAACCTTTCCGTGAGGGCTCTCGTGGTACCAGATAATGCCGTATTATCCTTCAAAGTAGAGAGTAGGAATCAGAAATTTCTAGTAGCACTTGATGGCCGTTCTCATACTATACACACCGACACAGAATTGAGGGTCAGCAAGGCGCCATTTCGGGCCCATCTAGTCAAAGTGGACCAAAGCAATATCTTTGATGTACTGCGCCAAAAGCTACACTGGGGTTTGGATGTAAGAAACTAAAATCATTTATTGGCTTCTCGAACTGGGCTCGTATGATTCTGGGAGTACGCAAGAAGTTATGGGATTACGCCGGCCCACCAGTACGAAGGTGGGGGCAACGAACCAGCGAGTTACACGATAAATCTATAAATCTATGGAAGACTACTTTGATAAACTCCTCTACTTAGTCGTAGGTTTCATCTATTTCTTTTTGGGCAATGCGAAAAGGAGCAACACAGAGAAGCAGATAGCAGAAGACAGACCCTCCAAGACCCCAACGGTACCAGCCGCTGAATCGGATTGGGGCAGTACATGGGAAGACCAGACTCGAGAGGAGCCAACGAAAAAGCGTCGTTTGCAACCCATTGTAAGGGAGGCGTTGTGCCTCCCTACACAACGTGCTACTACCCAGCTAGCCAATCAACAACGGCCTAAGCAACAAATAAACCGCACACTACATCGGTACGATGGCTGGAAAAAGGCCGTCATTATGAGTGAACTCATACGGCCTTATGGTTAGTATGCCTCCTCCCCTGTTGCTTATACTTAGTGCTCTCGTGTTTGCTGTGGGCATGGTCGTAGCATTAACTAAGCAAAATGTCTTATTTACACTAATTGGCATTGAGCTTATGCTCAGCGCGGCCTGCTTTGACTTTGTGCTGTTTGGCAGTTACGACCCCGAACGGCAAGGACAAGTTTTTTTCCTTTTTTTCATATCCATGATAGTGTGCGAAACAGCAGTGGCACTAGCTATGATCTTGAGAGTGCACCAGTCCCACCAGAGTATCGATGCGGATCAACTACAACAATTACGGGAGCAATGAGCCCCAAAGTTATCCTACCTTATTTGTAAAGCAGCGAGAGTCATGGAAAAACAGATCGATATACCACAGCGCAAACCACGTCGGTTCCTACCCCAGGTCTTTGAAGTAGCACAATGGGCAGCTATACAACCTTTTTATGCACAACTTTTGGCCAGAGAATTGTCTTCTCTAGAGGCATTGAAGCAATGGTTGCTAGACCGGAGCGAACTAGAAAGTTCCCTGTCTGAAGAAGCTGGTTGGCGTTACATTAACACAACGCGCGATACAACCCATCAAGAGCATAAAGAAAAATATGAACACTACGTCAAAGAAATTCTTTCTCAGATAATGCCTTTGGCGCACCAACTCAATGAAAATATTCAGCATTGTCCATATACACAAGCACTCAAACAGGAAGTAGGCTTCGATATCCTAATACGGTGCATAGAAAATAGCCTCCAAATTTACCAATACGAAAATATACCACGGATCACAAGAGTGATGCTCAAAACACAGGCATACGGCCAAGTCGTAGGCGCCATGACCGTGGAGTTAGCAGACCAAGAGCTCACGCTGCAACAAGCAGCAGTACACTTGGAAGCACAGGACAGAACTTTTCGGCAAGAAGTATACGAACAAATAGAAAAGCGTCGACTCCAAGAAAAAGATACCCTCGACCATCTATATACAGCACTCATCACAGATCGGCACCAAATAGCCGTACAGGCAGGCTTTGATAATTTCAGAGACTACTCCTTTGTGGCTATGAACCGTTTTGACTACACGCCACAGGATTGCTTTACCTTTCATGAAGCAGTAGCCAAGGAAGTTACGCCACTTTTAAATAGGCTTGCACAGGAGCTCAAAGATCGGCTGGGTGTGCCCATACTTAAACCCTGGGATACGGTGGTTGATCCAAGTAATCAACCACCACTGCGTCCTTTTATCCATGCAGATGACTTGCTACAAAAGACTATTACCGTCTTTGAGAGGCTAGATCCCTTCTTGGGTGACTGCCTGCGCACAATGCAAGCGATGGGGCACTTTGACCTGGCGTCGAGAAAAGGCAAGGCACCAGGAGGGTATCATTATCCATTAGACGAGACCGGCGTGCCATTCATCTTTATGAATGCCGCTGCTACGCTCAGAGACATGGTCACACTTCTTCATGAGGGAGGGCATGCCATACATTCTTTCCTGGTCAGGGATTTAACAATGCGTGATTTCAAGCACTTCCCTCCTGAAATAGCAGAATTAGCATCGATGTCTATGGAGTTACTTACTATGGAGCATTGGGACGTTTTTTTTGACCATGAGGCAGATCAAAAAAGAGCCAAGAAACAGTACCTGGAGAAAATCATTGGCACGCTGGCCTGGATAGCTACAATAGACCAATTCCAACATTGGGTCTATGAGCATCCTGATCATACAGTGACACAACGCCAGGCTGCTTGGAATACAATCTACGATAGGTTTTCTGATGACGTAACGGACTGGTCAGGGCAGGAATATCAAAAAGATTTCCTATGGCAGAAGCAGTTACACCTCTTTGAGACTCCTTTCTACTACATCGAGTACGGTGTAGCACAGCTTGGCGCTGTGGCTATCTGGAAGCGCTACCAGGAGTACCGTGCACAAGGGCTACAAGACTATTTAGATGCACTGAGGCTCGGCTACACCCACAGCGTACCACAGATATACCAGAAGGCGGGTATTACCTTTTCGTTTAGTAGGCCTTACATCAGGGAGCTCATGCAGTTTTTGCAAACCAGTATAGCGGCCCTTGGTTGATTGAGTACAACGCTTCATCGGGAGGCTGCCAAGAGGTCAGCCTACGTACGGGTATACACAGGAATGCCCCACTGCTCCGGCGTTCAGCTCGGCATGGGATATAAAACAACGACAGAGGAGTGTATTTGACCGTGCTGTGTTCCTAATGCGCAAGCACACGAACCGGATTTGCCTGTATAAACTGTGACCAACTCTTGGGCCCACGACTGGCCTGCTCATTTTGATAAGCGTGGCACACTGCCACCGCTAAAGCATCAGAGGCATCGAGTAAGTCGGGCATTTCTTGCAGCTGTAGCAACGACATCAACATGCGGGCTACTTGTTCTTTAGAAGCACTACCATGGCCTGTAACCGCTTGTTTGACCCTGCGCGGTGCATACTCTGTAATAGGGATATCTCGGGACAGCGCCGCTGCCATGGCTACGCCTTGGGCTCTACCGAGCTTAAGCATAGACTGAACATTTTTGCCATAAAAAGGAGCTTCTAGCGACATCTCATCGGGCTTGAAATCCTCTACCAACATGCGCACACGCTCAAAAATCTTTTGCAGCTTCAAGGCGTGTGTGGTATACCGGTGAAGGTGGATGACACCGTACTGCACGACGGTGAGTTGCTGCTGCACCTGCCTGATGACTCCGTAGCCCATCACCGTAGTGCCTGGATCGATACCTAAAAGAACACGTTCTTGTGGCAAATTTCTAAAGTTTTAAGAAGCTTTTTTGTAATTGTAATGGTAAAAATACAGGGAAGCCTGCCCGGCTGTTTGTTCGACTTCTTTCAGTGTTACGTAGCTGACCGCGGCGTCATTATATAACTTCCACTGCCCATTTCGTTGAATGTAAGCTACATAATGGCCACTAGTTGCTGAGCCAGAATGTACTATGAAACCAACCAACTGACATGCCATGGCTTGGGATAGTGATGGAAGTTGTTGTGCTGTGACTGTTAGGCTTAACACTTTTTTTACGTTTGTATCCGACTTAGTGCCGTTGCTGTTCCTATCAACTTTGATGGGTACTATGTTATTACGAAGGTTTTCTGGCGTAATTACATGCGATGAGTCATTGAATAGTTGTAGCATCTCCGGTTCCTCACTACCATGAGAAGATCGTATGCCTAGTGTTACATACGCAGCATTCAACGTAGCGTCTACTTCAGGCAAACCAAGGTGCCACCAAATAAGATCCATACATTCATCCGCACTTTCTTGTTTGGTTCCTCTCAATTTGCCGTTGGCAACCTCCAACAAAGCCGTATAAAACGCCTCGGCTTCTTTCCTGGTAACGTAATTTTCGTCATCTCTAATTTTGTCCACAATGGCTCTCCCCGCTTGAGCCAGGGCTCCTCCATGCTCCTCCTCGAATATATCAGGATACAGTTTGGCGATAATTTGCAGCACGGCATTCATATAACAAGTATTGTGCAAGTTGGGTATGCCCCCTGGATGAGGAGCAACTAGCTCCCTGCCACAACCTTGACAACTCTCTAGCAACAAGAGTGCGATACACGTACAGAACGTCGCTATCAATGACCTTCTGACTTGGTTTATACTCAAAAGTGAATACCCGTAACAGATGATTGTAAGCAATTTTGACCGTACAAATGTATGTATAAATCATACGGCTATCATCAAAATATGTAAACCAACAAGTAGTATCTTGGCTACTTAGAACAGACCGCAACACAGCCGACAGTCTCTCTAGAAAGAAGCGGTAGGCAAAGATCTCAAACCACTTGGTGCCGTTATGGACATAAAATTTTGCCACTTTGACTTTCTTTCAATATCTCTTTGACCTACTTGTCAATTATCTGCCATTCATTGTCGGAGCGTTGCCGCTGATGTCTGCCATGGTAGTAGAACTGGGCAATAAACGACGACCCTGGTACTGGATCGATACTTGGCTCCTTGCACTGGCCATGCTACTGAGTGGATACTTGCTGGTGCTTACCTGCCAAGGAACTACCTGGCACAGAGCCCTTACTTGGTTCCATATACCAGGAAGTACCCTGACTTTGGTACTGAGTTGGCATACGGACTTCACAGTCTCAGTGATGGTGAGCCTCACTACCATAGTCAACTTTTTTACCCACCTCTACGCCTGTGTCTACATACAGACTGACCGCCGTCGCTACTCGGTGCTTATGGGGAGCTTTGTCAGTGCTATGCTAAGCTTCTTGATGGCAGAGAGCCTAATTACTCGCTTCATAAGCTGGGAGCTGATAAGCTTGGGCTCTTATCTACTGATCAGTTTTTGGTATCAGGAAGAAGCTGCTTCCAGAAATGGTACCCGGGTGTGGCTGATCAACCACATAGGAAGCATGAGCCTATTGATAGGTATCCTCATCATAGGCAGCGAGTTAGGTAGTTTTGACTTGGCTGAACTAGCTGTATTGTCTAAAGATGCTCACCGTGATAATAACTGGCTAGTAGTGGCAAAATGCTGTCTACTAGGAGGTATCTGTACCAAGTCAGCACAGTTTCCTTGGTTCAGTTGGCTACCTAGTGCTATGACTGCACCCATACCTACCTCTGCCCTAATACACTCAGCTACATTAGTGGGCGCTGGAGTATATCTATTAGTCAGTTTAGTACCCATCTTGGATACCGCAACGCTCACATGGGTAGCCTATTTAGGGAGCATCACGGCTTTTATGGGTTCTTGTGCAGCCTTGACACAGAGACATATCAAACAGGTACTGGTCTATTCTACCATCTCACAACTGGGTTATGCGGTAATGGTCGTGGGCGTGGGGGCAAGTGGTGTAGGGCTATTCCACTTTGTCATTCATGCTTTTTGCAAAGCCTGTTTATTCCTTTGTGTGGGGGCTGTATCACATTTCTTGCTTGAGCTAGACAAAGGAGACAATATGCAGCATATGGGGGGCCTGCGCAAGGCATTGCCGGGAGTTTTCTGTGCTTATCTCATGGCGGCTTTTTCGTTGATAGGTATACCAGGATTGGCTGGATCATTATCCAAAGAAGCAATTCTTGCTTGCACCTTGTCTTGGGCACACCAACAAGGCCTCACTAACGGCTTCTTAGGTTACTTAGTGCCTGTGCTGGTATTGCTCTCTTATTCTCTAGGAATTGTCTATATGGGACGTCAATGTTATCTGGTTTTTATGGGCACCCCTCGATGGTCACACAAACCAGCACCAAGTATACCATATCGCACGCCGTGGTTAATGCAAATTAGTATGTTTGCTCTAGCTTTGTGTTCGCTTAGTTTCTGGTACGGTCCGCTAGCAGGCGATATGCGGGACAACTGGCTATTGCAGCGGCTAACACACACACACCTCTTGCCGGCTACGGTGCCCATCGCTACCACATTACAACAGGGAGTGACACTCGCCTCGACCATCATGATAGCTTTAGGAGTACTCTTTTTAGCTATCTGGAAATGGAAAAGTCCCGCCACTTTCCTCCTCCCTCCTACCAGACTATTACTTCATGGGTGGTATTTAGAAGAACTCGCCAACATCGCAGTAAGGGGAGTACTGTATTTAAGCAGACGAGTAGCACAGCTGGACCAACAGATCAACGGTTGGGTGCGTGGTATAGGTGTCGGTTACATAGCACTAAGCAACCTAGCTGAATGGCTGGACCGTAGGCTATTGGGAAGCATTGTCTCGCTGATTGCCTCAGTACCTCAATACGTTGGCAAAGTGCATCGCACCACACAAAAAGGTAATTTGCAGTATGTCCTGCTATGGGTATGTATCGGCATTGGACTTGTTTTTTCGGGTATCTATTGGTTTACACGGGGTGTGTAGTGACACACAAATAAAGAGACCTTTGCGTGGTTAATTGACGAGTTAAGATACATTTCAATAGCACGATGCGGTTGCCTATTGCTTTATGGACACGTACCAC
>CAYVYH010000027.1:0-9876 GCA_964455155.1 uncultured Cytophagales bacterium
TGCCTGTTGATTATCAGTTGCTTGCATGGCTTGCGTGATATGTAATTTCTCTTCGGCGGTCAAATGCCAGCTCAGCGAGGCCCTTTTAAACTGAGAATACCTATTTTGCCCCTGCCGTGCTGGCGCACACTGAAATAAAATCTCTTTGATATCGTACTCGAAGCATGCATTGGCAAGCTCAATAAGGTTATCATTCCTGATGTCCTGCATGTTGATCCAGGAAGTCTGGAGGTTGCCAATGGGGTTAATCAGTGTTTGAAACAAAGATTTTAGCCTACCTTGATCTTCTTCTTGTTGCTCCTTGGCAAAGCCTCTTATAGTGACCAGGATAACACCTGAAGTATGCTTCGCAATCCAATCTCGGAAAACATACAAAAACTGTACGGCATCAGTGACCCCAAAATTATCAAACAACGCTGCATCCATCACCTCCATAGCAGGCGTACTCGGCAGTGTAACACTAGGCAATACATATGGGTACGTAGCAGTCATTCTTAAGGCACTTAAAAAACGTAAGTTTTCAGCTCCCTGGGCTCTAAAGCAACGCATGAAGTCGATTCCCTTGATCTTACCATTTTTCCCGTCAGCCTCGCCTTTGGCAAAGTCTGTCCCCATGTAAGAAACACTATGAGGAGAGATCAAGAGCTTCCTCCCATCGTTGATGATGGTAGGCGTCAAAAGCAACATAGGAATCGTACTTTTTAGCTCTGGATCCCGGTAAGCTTGAAGAGGTTTTTCTAATAAAAGGTCTGTGTACTTGTTAATTTGATCCTCTAGTGCACACCCTCGGTCTCTGCGGTACGTGATGCCCTGGTATTGAAACTTGTTGACATCCAGCAAGATATCGTTGGTGAAAAGATTAAATACAATAGGGTTAAGCGTATTGTATGCTATTTTGTCGAGGTATTTTTTGTCGTAAGGGTCGATAGCTTCTCCCAGCTTTTTTCTTAGACATAACTCCCTAAAGTAACTAGCGCCCAAGGCACCACCAGAGACACAACTCATGAGCATCGTATGCTCCATCAGCTTTCCCTTGGTGATACTGTCAGCCGTTTGCAACACCTTCATAACCCACATGGCGGCCTTCTGCCCCCCACCACTGGCACAAACTATGACCAGCTTAGGAGCAGTAGTAGTTGGAAATTTTTTGCGCCAATTATTCAGAATCTGTAGGGTGGTGTGTTTGTCTTCTAGGTAATTTTCCTTGCTATTGATCTCTCTGACCTTCTCAAGAGAGTAGTCTGCTTTATCCGATGCATAGCGTAGTCCGAAAGCATGACTTTCCTTGGTACCAAAGGTTATTCCACTTTCAGTAAGCATGTTGAGGACAACTACAAGTATGATGATGGTTGTAGAAGCCCAACCCCTCGTCCAGAATGAGAGAAGACCCGTGAGCATCATGAGGATAGTCAAAAACAAAATACCACTGGCCGCAGCAGGTATTTGGGAGAACCTGTAATGACTAAAAAACCCCAAAGCAAACAAAAGGGCCACAGTCAACAACTCCAAGAAGATCAGGTTACGTTGATTGTGGGCGAAGATTTGTAGTATAACTGATGGATCATCGTACTGATCCAAATTCTTGGTATAGCCAATGCGTAAAGGAGTTTCTAAATAGCTCCTTACTTCAGATACATGCTTTCTGGGCACCAAGAGTCTTCGAATCAGGTGTGCCCTGTAGAGTAAGGCATGTTTCAGGCGTCTCGTCACACTTTGGGCTCGGTACTCAAAAATGTCTTTATTCGTAAGAACCATGTAAGCAAAAAGTAAAAGCGATATCAACATGAAGCCTACAAGTAGCCCTATCACCTTGATCGCAACGACCATTGCTGCATCCTGTTGCTCTAGCCGTTGAAAGTGGACCATAGAGACGATATAGGTGATCAAAAACGCGAGGGGTATGATACTATTATTAAGATAGAGCTTGGCAAAAGGCCTGGACAAGGCGCCCACAAAAGGGAACCTATGCATATCGGTGATACAGGTAGTAATGTGGAAGGCCATGGTAAACCCGCCCAAAGCGATACCCATGATGAAAAATCCCCCAACATCGCTAGTCCCCAGGTATTCGGGGGCTAGGAGGAGATGACGTAATCCCAAAAAACCGCCTAGATTGCCTGTAACAGAGCCAAACAGAATGAACCAGAAGAATAACAGGGTTTTATTCTCCTTAATGTGATTGACAAGCAGTTGTACGGGAAAGGAATATAGAATATTACGAAGCATTACCATAGAGCAGCACCATTGGATACCCAATCTTGTGAATTCACATAAGGTACATACCCGGAATATAGCACAATATCATCACCACCACGGTATAGAGTACCCCAAGAACACAACGCTTCGGCATTACGGCTAAGACAGCTTGTCGCAAGCAAAAGCTGCTATCAAAAGGAGACATGTGGTTGGCCTTAGCCCCAGGAAGGCCCACCCCTCACCAACAACCTACCTTGCAAGCAAGCAGCACTAGCTTCCACAAGCCACACAATCATCAGGGCTATCCAGAGCACAAAGGACAGCCTCCGGCTGTTGCCGATCGGTTGCCACGGGTACCGGCACAGGGTCCTCATTTGATGGCTGCCTTTGCACAGTAAACTTGATGGCATCTGCCGCAGCCTTGGTTCTCAGGTAGTACATGCCTGTTTTCAAGCCTTTTTTCCATGCATGGAAATGCATAGAGGTGAGCTTTCCAAAGTTAGGCTCCTGAATGTGGATGTTGAGGCTCTGGCTCTGACAAATGTAAGCACCCCGGTCCGCCGCCATATCTAGTATGGATTTTTGTGGGATCTCCCAGACAGTTCTATAGAGCGCTTTGATGTGTGCAGGAATACTGTCCACGTGCTGTATAGAACCATTGGCAATGATGAGTACATTCTTCATCTGGTCATTCCACAAGTTCAGCTCGATGAGATCTTTGAGGAGGTGCTTGTTCACCACGATAAACTCACCAGAAAGCACTCTTCTGGTGTAAATGTTGGAAGTATAAGGCTCAAAACACTCGTTGTTGCCCAGTATCTGCGAGGTAGAGGCCGTAGGCATGGGGGCTACCAGCAAAGAATTTCTAGCTCCATGTGTTTGCACCTCCTTTCTGAGGTGCTCCCAATCCCATCGACCAGAGCTGGGCACTACGCCCCACATGTCAAATTGGAAGATACCTTGGGAGAGTGGAGACCCTGGAAAGCTTTCGTAAGGACCGTGTTGTTGTGCCAAGTCTTTCGACGCGGTCATGGCAGCAAAATAAATAGTCTCGAAAATATCTTTGTTCAAGTTGCGGGCCTCAGGCGCATCAAAAGGCATGCGCAACCGTAAAAAAGTATCTGCCAGACCTTGTACGCCAATGCCAATGGGCCGGTGCTTCAGGTTAGAGTTACGGGCCTCGGGTATAGGATAATAGTTGATGTCGATGACCTTGTTAAGGTTGTGAGTCACTTTATAAGCAACCTCGTACAACTTGTGATGGTCAAAAGAGCCTTTTTCATCAATAAACCTAGGTAGCGCAATGGAGGCCAGGTTACAGACAGCCACCTCATCAGGAGACGTGTATTCTATGATTTCTGTACACAGATTGCTGGATTTGATAGTGCCCAGATTTTGCTGGTTGGACTTTCGGTTGGCTGCATCCTTGTAGAGCATATACGGTGTACCCGTTTCTATCTGTGCTGCCAAGATTTCGAACCAAAGTTCTTGGGCTTTGACCGCCTTTCGGGCCCTACCTTCACGCTCATATTGCTGGTAAAGCTTCTCAAAGTCTTCCCCATAGCAGTCTGACAGGCCAGGTGCTTCCTTCGGACAAAAGAGCGACCACGTCTCGTTGTTTTCCACACGCTGCATAAACAGATCGGGAATCCATAATGCATAGAAAAGATCACGCGCACGCAGCTCCTCTTTACCATGATTTTTCTTCAGATCCAAGAAAGAAAAAATATCGGCGTGCCACGGCTCTAAGTAGACAGCAAAACTACCCTTACGCCTGCCACCACCTTGGTCGACATAGCGCGCCGTCATGTCAAAATTACGGAGCATCGGCACAATACCGTTGGAAACGCCGTTAGTCCCCCTGATATAGGAACCAGTAGCTCGGATGTTGTGGATACTCAGCCCAATACCACCTGCCGACTGAGATATCTGAGCGCATTGTTTAAGTGTATCGTAGATACCCTCAATACTGTCCTCCTTCATAGTGAGCAAGAAACAAGAAGACAGCTGAGGCTTGGGTGTTCCTGCGTTAAACAGAGTAGGCGTAGCATGTGTAAACCACCTCTCAGACATCAATTGGTACGTCTCAATGGCTGCGTCGATATCATCTTTGTGAATACCTACTGATACCCGCATCAGCATGTGTTGAGGACGCTCGGCCACTTTCCCATCGAGCTTCATGAGATAGGACCGCTCTAGCGTCTTGAAACCAAAGTAGTCATAGCCAAAGTCACGTGCATAGTCGATTGTATTGTCGAGCAAAGAGGCATGCTCCTTGACAACACTATAGACTTCTTTATCAATCAATGACGCATTTTCACCCGTTTTGAGATCTATGTATGTATAGAGCCTCTTCATGGTATTGGAAAAAGAATTGCTAGTAACCTTGTGGAGATTAGAAATGGCAATTCTTGCCGCCAAAATAGAATAGTCTGGATGTGCACTGGTCATGGAAGCGGTAACCTCTGCAGCCAGGTTATCCAATGCCACTGTGGTCACCCGATCGTAGATACCTGCAATCACCTTCTTAGCAATGTCTACAGGGTTGATGAAAGCCATATTCAACCCATAGCAAAGCTTCTCAATCCTGGCGGTGATCTTATCGAACTTGACCGATTCTAACCTGCCGTCTCTTTTTACAACGAGCATAGTAGACTAACTAGTTTGTGCGAGTGAGTGAATGGGGATAACCTGGGTAATACTAAAAATCTTCATCCAAGGTAAATCTCGCCATGTCTTTGTCTGCTTCTTGCTTCATGACGCCAGCTTTTTGGTACTCCCCTACTCGTTTTTCAAAGAAATTTGTTTTCCCTTGTAAGGAGATCATCTCCATGAAGTCAAATGGGTTGACCGAATGATACACTTTAGGGCAGTTGAGTGCTATCAGTAGCCTGTCTGCCACAAATTCAATGTACTGACTCATGAGGTCTGCATTCATACCAATGAGCCTTACGGGAAGTGCATCCGTAACAAACTCCTTCTCAATAGCCACAGCATCCGTGATAATTTGCGTCACCCTTGCCACAGGCAGCTTGTTAACGAGGTGGTCGTTGTAGAGCAAGCAGGCAAAGTCACAGTGTAGCCCCTCATCGCGAGAGATGAGCTCATTAGAAAAGCTCAGACCAGGCATCAGCCCCCTTTTTTTAAGCCAAAAAATAGAACAAAAACTCCCAGAAAAGAAGATACCCTCTACGGCTGCAAACGCAACCAGTCGCTCAGCAAAACTTGCTTTTGCAATCCAGCGCAATGCCCACTCGGCCTTCTTTTTCACGCAGTCTAACGTCTCGATGGCATTGAAAAGTTTGCCCTTTTCCTTGGCATCCTTGACGTACGTATCTATCAAAAGAGAATACACCTCGGAGTGGATATTCTCGATGGCGATTTGAAAGCCGTAGAAAAACTTCGCTTCCGTGTACTGAACCTCTGACACAAAGTTTTCCGCTATGTTTTCATTGACGATGCCATCACTGGCTGCAAAGAAGGCAAGCACATGCGAAACAAAGTGCTTCTCTCCGCTGTTCAGCTGCTCCCAATCTTTTAAATCTTGACTCAAATCAATCTCCTCGGCTGTCCAAAAGCTAGCCTCTGCTCGTTTGTAAAATTCCCAAACGTCACGATGCTCAATGGGGAACAATACAAATCTATTTTTGTTCTCTTTTAAGAGCGGTTCTTCTACCATCTTCAGGTTATGCTGCATACATTTTTCGGGTTAGCTCGGCTTAAAAAATTTGACCTTCCCTTGTAGGGCTTGGGACACGCCCCCCCGCCGCCACATAAGATCTAGTGGGTTCTGGTTATCCCAATTTTTTAAGAATTGATGTAATAGCGACGACGAACACAAACCTAGCAAAGCCTCTCGAAAGGTCAAAGGCACCGGGAAGAGATTAAAAAAAAGGTTACCGTCATCGCAAAAATGCGCAGCTTTCACGGGCCCCTTACCAAAGACTGTCAGGGCCCACTGTTTAGGGGGGAGCCCTACGATTTTCATGGTCAAATAGCCTTGATCCCGGGCGAATTGGGCAGGCACATCAGCACGTTATCTCGGTAGTATGATTGATGTACGAGGCGCCTCAATGCTTGCTGTGATCTCGCTAGACAACGTAGTTACTGGGTGTACTTGTTAGTCTAACCGCAAAGCCTTAGATTCGCAGCTCCTTTAACATTGTTATAAAGCTTTTTGCTTATGTATGCCATTGTAGAAATTGCTGGAAAGCAGTTCAAAGTCATCCAAGAACAGCAGCTATACACACCTCGACTCGACGTAGAAGCGGGTAGTCCCGTTACCTTCGACAAGGTTCTGCTGATAGAGGAAGGGGACGCAGTGGCTGTAGGCACCCCCACCGTAGCTGGTGCCCAGGTAATGGGCAAAGTACTAGACCATGTTCGGGGAGACAAAATCATTGTTTTTAAGAAAAAAAGGAGGAAAGGCTACAAGAAAACCCAGGGACACCGACAAGATTACACTAGAGTGCTCATAGAGCGCATCGTAAAGTAAAGTATCATGGCACATAAGAAGGGTGCGGGAAGCTCGCGCAACGGCAGAGAATCTGCCAGCCAGCGACTAGGCGTGAAGAAGTTTGGAGGCCAGCAAGTTCTTGCGGGCAACATCATCGTGAGACAAAGGGGTACCAAGCATCATCCAGCAGACAATGTAGGTCTGGGCAAGGACCATACGCTATATGCGTTGGCCGCCGGAGTCGTCACCTTCAAGAAGGGTCGCAAGGGGAGATCCTTCGTATCTGTGACATAGACACATTACGAGTCTTAAGGGAATTTTTTTCAGGCGTTGTATATCATAATATCACCAACCGTGGCGGACGGGCTCCGTCGAAAACGAGTGTATGGCAGTAAAAATAAGACTTACCAGAAGAGGGCGTAAAAAGTTAGCCCTTTACGACATCGTGGTAGCAGACGCGCGCGCACCCAGGGATGGTCGATTCATTGAGAAATTGGGTAATTACAATCCTAACACCCACCCAGCCACCATTGAACTCAAGGAAGACCTCGCCCTACAGTGGCTAAGAAACGGTGCACAGCCTACCAACACCGCAAAAACCATTTTGTCTTCGCACGGCGTCCTTCTCAGAAAACATCTTCAGCTGGGTGTTGACAAAGGGGCCATTACACAAGAGACAGCCGACGCAAAGTTGGCAGCTTGGCAAGCGAGCAAGGGGGAACAACGAGTAAAAAAAGACGAACAGATCGCCGCAAAAGGCAAGGCAAAGGTTCCCGCCAAGCAACAAGAAACTGCCCCAACAGTGCCGACGGAAGTAGAGACTCCAGTGGCTCCAGCCGTAGAGCACGTACAGGAAGCTCCCGTGGCACCCGAAATAGCAGCATCATCCAACACACAGGACACTGCGCCATCCCCATCTCCTGAGCACAACAGCGATCAAGCAACATAGTTGATTAAGGTACTATTCTTGTTACGTTGTATAGGGCGCCTATGTGCACTCTGCCCGTGTTGCGCTCACGGGTACACTTAGCTTCCTCCTGATACCGTACCGCTGTCTGCGTGCTTGGTCATGTAGGGCGTCGTTGTCGACGCGCCGACAACGACGTGATGATGAGAAGGCAATGAGTGTCGGGATGGGGGGATTCGAACCCCCGGCCTCTCGCACCCTAAGCGAGTGCGCTAACCGGACTGCGCTACATCCCGAGTAATGACGAAGGTACAAAAATCTGAGAAGAGAACAGCCGGTACCCCTTCAGTTACCATTGAAACGTCCGGGCAGGTTTGGCCTGATAAATGAATTGCATAAATTCGTCGCCAAGCAGTTTTTTCGCTATCACTTAAGACTAAGGGACCCAGCAGCAATCCTAGTTGTCGGCCTGTAAAAGAGTTGTAAATATGGCCAACGCAGCAGTGGAAACCACTAACCTAGCACAATGGACTCAGCTGCTGGAGCAGCAGCAAGAGGAGCAGTTGCTTACGCTGCTGTGCGATGCTCCTACCGTCGAAGTGGCAGAATTTTTGGCCCAACAGCCACCCCAAAAGTTATTAGCCTTATTCACACTCCTCCCCCAAGAACTTCAGGGGGCTGTTTTTGCAGATTTTGAAGAAGAGTACCAGCTAGTCCTCTATCAATTGCTCAGCAAAAGAGAGTTTGCCGAGCTCTTTGCCCACATTCCATCACACCAACGTGTGGAGTTCTACCAGCAGCTCAGTGATAAAGAACAAGTGCAGCTGCTACCATATCTCTCCAAGAAGACCAGAGAAGATGTCATCACCTTAAGTGCCTATCCTCCTGATACAGCAGGGGGTATCATGAGTACAGACTTCGCCACTGTCATAGAAGATATGACAGTCAAACAAGCCATTCAAAAACTCAGAGAAGACTCCCCTTCTAAAAAGATGATCTATTACATCTATGTGGTAGACAAGAATATGCGGATGCTCGGGTTTGTTGCTTTGAAAGACTTGGTCATGGCCGTTCCCGACGAGCAAGTAGCCAGTGTTTTACATGATAATTTTGTTTATGCAACAGTCAATGATGACCGAGAGTCTGTGGCAAAGCAAGTCGAGAAATACGATTTAGTAGCCATACCCATCCTCAATGAGGCAAAGCAGTTGGTAGGTATTGTTCGCTACGATGACGCCATGGACGTCATTCGAGCAGAGGAGACAGAGGACATGGAAAAATTCATGGGGATTGTATCCGATGAAGACACTTCAGATTATATGAAGTCGTCTAGTCTGCAACATTTTAAAAAACGAGTAACCTGGATTTTAGGTCTCTTCATCGCCAGTATCTTATCTGAGATGATTATCCACAAGCATGAGGCACTGCTGGGTAGATTGACTGTTTTGGCGTTGTACTTGCCCATGATTGCAGGTGCAGGAGGTAATGCAGGCAGCCAAGCTGCCACCGTGGTTATCAGGGCAGTGTCGCTTGGTCAAGTCACCCTGCGTGATTGGCTGAGCGTTATCCTCAAAGAAGCCAAGGTGGCTCTCTTACTGGCCTTTTGCTTATTCTTCTTGGCTTTCCTCAAAGTGATTATCCTGTCTGGTAACGTCATCTTAGAAAACCGCAGTACCTACAGCTTAGCCTTTGCCATTGCCCTGTCACTCAGTCTCCAGGTGATTACATCGACCGTCGTTGGGGCCGCCCTGCCACTGATTGCCAAGTACTTCAATGGAGACCCAGCTGTAGCTGCTAGCCCCGCCATCACTACCCTCGTAGACATTACAGGTATGGCCATCTACTTTGCAGTTGCTGTAGCGTTACTGTGCTAAATCCTTCCAGGTGGTGATAGTTGGGCAGCGATTGCGCCACAGGGTAAGAGGATCAGCGACCGGTGGTTGCCCCGTGCAGCAGGGCAACCACTCCCCTAAAATCGTACCACTGCACATACTCCCATGGACGGGGTGCAGGCCGGGCTACGCGGGCCAAGTTACCAAGGATCGAGTGCTAGAACTTCCGGAGGCTGGCCACACCGCAGTGGGAGTAGCTGAGGCCAAAGTCGTAGAAGACACAGAGCCGCTCGGAGGAAAAACCTCCAATGACAACAGGATACACGTCTTCATCCTCATCTACCACCAGCTCTTGGCACCGCGTGTAGGTCCATGGATTACTTGCATAAAGATGCGCCCCACTACGCATATAATGGGACAAAATAACCGTCGCGGCTTCTAGGGCACCAGGCGGCTCGTAAGGGATACCTGTACGCTCTGCGTGC
>CAYVYH010000028.1:0-9784 GCA_964455155.1 uncultured Cytophagales bacterium
CCTCTTCAAAAGAGCACTTACCAACCTTGTCAAGCCCTTTCTCAGACGCAGATCAGTCGACCACAACGTTGATGGGGTGCAAAAACTTGCTTCTCGTCCTTTGCATGGTCTTTTCTCTCGGTTGCTTATCGTGGGCAAGTTTATCTGGAGATATTTTTCATCAGTGAAGAAGCCCAGAGAAAAAGCTACTTTTGTCTCTCCACCTATGTGGCGCTGTGTCCATACGCAACAACAGACAACGATGAGACAGGTTTTTTGGGTATTGGTATGCTTCAGTGTTTCCTACAGTGTACTGGGGCAACGGCTCACTTCACAAGGCGCGCTCAAGGATGCTGAGTTGATTATTGAGAAAGAGCACAAACATCTGCTACCCGAAGCCTCCCGTCTGTTCGAGCGTGCACCCGCTGCGCCTTTTATGGACGATTCTATAAAGTCTTTAGAGTATGTCTTGCCAGACTTGTGTCCTGAACTGGATATGTTGCCGTGCAAGACCAGAATCTTGCGCACTAAGCGAGATACAGTTGCCAGACGCTATGGAAGTTATTTGCAGGCTAGCTATGGTAATTTTCGCGCACCGTTTTTAGAAGTGGTTTTGGCTAACAAGGATCATGCGCAATATGCCTATGGCCTCCAAATGAAACACTTGTCTAACGGGAAAGATGTTTTCTTTCAAGAAACCCACAACCTGATCGAGCTACACGGGAAATGGTTTAGCGAAACGCTATGCCTGGGAGGAGAAATAACTTATAGCGGAGATAAGTATCCGTTGTATCATTCTAAGAACAGTACAGTAGCAGCGTCACCATCACAAGTTTTACATCAATTTTCAGTACGTAAGACATTGGCCAATTACGTTCATGGCACATTCGACTTCCAAATCGATTCTTTATTTCATGGTTGCTATCATGCTCATCAGGCCCGTGAAAATCAGTGGGCATGCCATGGAAGAGGAAATTATATGCTCCATGATGCGTTGACACTCAAGGTTTTTACTGACCTTCACCTCACCCAATACAGTGATAGGACCGTAGTCTATCGCCATCTAGGACGCTTCAAGCCTGTACTAGATTTTACTATCAATATGTTTGATGTACAGGCAGGCTTTAACTTGGTCTGCCAAAATGATGTATCCCGCATAGTAAACTCCTTGAATACATACCCAGTTTTGGAAGTCAAGTATGCCTTTCGAAAATGGTTGCAGCCGTATGGTGGAATTGGTGGTGACATACAGCAGAATTTCTTGCAAAGTGTGCTTCAGGAAAACCCTTTGTTAGCCCCTGAAGCAGATCTACGCCACACCAACCAGCGTTTTATATTTTATGGGGGGGGCAGAGGCGACATTGTAGCGCAAGTAAGTTGGCACGCTGGTTTTTCTATAGGTGCGTACCAAAACTTCTACTGTTTAGTCAATAGTGATCAAGATCCTGGTCGATTCAACATGAGGTACGACCCAGCGGTTACGCTATTCCATACATTTTTCGAGTTAACACATACCAACTGGGCTGAAACCTTAACCACTCAGTTGAAAGGCGACTATTTCCATTACACGCTGCAAAAATTGCCCAAGCCTTGGCACAGACCCCGTTATCAGATAGATCTGCTTAGTACCTATCGTTTGTACGACAAGGTTAGTTTGAGAGGCTCTATGTGTTGGATAGGGGGAGCAGAGGCGTGGGATGTGACCGCAAAAGTGCCTGTAGTCCTAAAAGATGTAGTGGACGTCGGTTTGGGCATCGACTATCGGCTAGGTACCCGTTTTGTGGCCGTCTTTGACTGCCAGAACCTTCTAGCCAGAAGCAATGAGCGGTACTTGTGCTATCCTTCCCGCGGCTTTCACTTGATGGCAGGACTGACGTATACATGGTAGCAAAACCATTGCATCACAGGTGCCAACTAGACACAAAGCAGTTTAAGGGCTAGTAGCCCCCTTGGCAGTACGCACCTAGATAATGGGTTTAAGCGCTTTGCTGTCGCCAGTAGGTATACTCATCGTAGGTGCCAGGGTACTCTTTGATTTGTGTGTCTTCGATATACCAAATCTTGGTGGCTACTTGGGACACAAAGTGTCTATCGTGGGAGACCAGTAAGTAGGTACCGGCGTACTGCTGCAAGGTTTGCGCTAGGATATTGATAGAAACCATGTCCAAGTGGTTGGTTGGCTCGTCTAGCAGCAAAAAATTGGCTTCTGAAAGTAAGACCTTGGCGAGCGCTACCCTGGATTTTTCACCGCCAGAGAGCACGCCAATTTTCTTGAAAACATCATCTTTGGTAAAAAGAAACATGCCCGCAACGATTCTAAGCTCCGTTTCAGTCCTTGCTGCACCTGTATGTTTCAATGCTGCCAAGATGGTGTGGTCTAGGTTCAACGCTTCCAGCTGATGCTGGGCATAAAACGCCATGTTGACGTTGTGGCCCAGGACACTCTCCCCTGCGTTTAGGGCTTCTACGCCAGCAATGATGCGCAGCAGCGTGGATTTTCCCTTGCCGTTGGCACCAATAAGCGCGATCTTATCGCCTCGCTCTATCTGGGCATGTGCGTTTTCCAGAATGGTTAGCAACCCAAAAGATTTGGCTACGTGCTCCAACGAGGCTACTAATCTGCCGGGCTGTTGCTGGACACTTAACTTGAACTTAATGGAGGAAGCCGTGACTGCTGAAGGTACTACCTTGTCAATGCGGTCCAGAGATTTGATACGAGATTGCACCTGCTTTGCCTTACTGGCTTTAGAACGAAAGCGTTCTATAAAGTCCTCCGTTTGCTTGATTTTCTTCTGCTGATTGGTGTAAGCATTTTGTTGTAACGCTGCCCTCGTGTTCTTCTCCTGTTCATAAAAGGTGTAGTTGCCCATGTACACGTGCAGCTGTTGTTGGGCGACTTCTACGGTCTTGGTAGCTACTTGGTCTAGAAAGCTGCGGTCGTGCGAAACAACGATAAAAGCACTCGTGTGGCTTTTTAGATAACTTTCTACCCACTGAATAGAGGTGATGTCCAGGTGGTTAGTCGGTTCGTCTAACAGCAATAACGAAGGTTTTTGGAGCAGTAGCTTGGCCAGCATCACACGCATGCGCCACCCGCCCGAAAATTCATTCAAGGGTCTATCTAAGTCTTGGGTGGTGAAGCCCATGCCTTCTAATACAGCCTCTGTTTTGGCTTGTATCTCATAACCTCCCAGTTGCTCAAACTTTTCTTGCAATACTGCCAGCTGATCTACTAGAGCATCTTGGTAGTGGGTCTCCATCTGGCGGAGGACCCATTCTATCTTTTTCTGGACGGTTACAGCGTCGTCAAAAGCCATCATAGCCACATTACGAATGCTGTCGGTAGTTTGGTAAGACAATAGATCTTGGTTGAGAAAGCCGATGGTACAGTCTCTACGTTGGCTGACGGTACCCTGGTCAGGAGTAAGGTCACCGGAAATAATCCTGAGTAAGGTCGACTTACCTGTGCCATTCATGCCCACCAGGCCTATCTTATCCTTGTGCTTAATGTGTAGCGAGGCATGTGCGTAGAGTGTCTTGGAACCTAGTTGATGGGTCAAGTCGTTAATGACGATCATCTTTGTTTCTTTTATTTTGTAGGCCTACCATTGCAAAACGGCCGAGAGAAGCCACCCGTAGGGTTCACATACATTGGAGTTGCTCGAGAGACTACCTTCTTGCAACTATCATGTATGATCACGACGGAATTACAAAGATTTCTTTAAGCATGAAAAGACCTGAATTTGACGATATTTTCGTGACACTGGCGATGAATCTAGCTAAAAGATCACACTGTGTCAAAAAGCAAGTAGGTGCCGTCCTGACCAAAGATACCCGCATTATTTCTATTGGTTACAATGGGCCCCCAGCGGGTACGCACAATTGCGATGAGAAGTGGCCTGGAGTGGGATGTTCCAGAGATGTCAAGGGTAGTTGTTTCCTAGCACTCCATGCCGAGCAGAATGCCATCTTATATGCGGTAAAAAATCATGCCTCCATAGAAGGAGCCGTACTGTATGTAACCCTGGCGCCTTGCTTGGCCTGCGCACGCATGATCTTCAGTGCCGGAATCAAGACAGTCATTTATGTGGACTCATATGCTGCTTACAAAGGCATCCAGCAAGAGGAGGGGGTGGATTTTCTCCGAGAATTTGGTGTGGCTGTAAACGTCTATAGGCAATAGTCGGGATATTATTTTTTGCTGTGTAACAGGTAATACAAGAGCCCCCTACGGGCGAGGGGCTCGCTCGGCTGGCACTACGGGTGAAGTAAACCCCTGATGCAGCCATCCTGCATCAGTATTAACCAACAAGCTGTACCTCAGGTACTATCTCGATGTCGAATGTATCTTTTACTGATTGCTGAATATCTTGCGCAAGCTGGTAGACTTCTTGGCCTGTTCCGTTGGCATAATTGACCAATATCAATGCGTGTTGCGTGTGTACTCCCACATCTCCTCTTCTTTTCCCCTTCCATCCACACTGCTCAATGAGCCAGGCAGATGGTATTTTGACTTGGTTCTCAGATTGTACATAGCCAGGCATGTTGGGATATGTATCTCTGAGTTTTTCAAACTGTTGTTGTAGGATAACAGGGTTTTTAAAAAAACTACCCGCATTGCCCAAGGTGGCTGGGTCAGGTAATTTGTTTTGACGAATATGGACGACGGCATCGCTGATGGCTTTGATGGACAGCTTCTGTATGCCCATAGCCTCTAGGGTTTCTTGAAGCTCACCATAAGTAGTCTGAAAGATGGGCTGCTTTTGTAATTTTAAAGTGACATTCAGGATGACGTACTGCTCTTTGCATGCATTTTTAAAGACACTATCTCTGTAGTCAAAGGCACAATCCTCTTTGTTGAACGTGTGTACTGACCCCGAACAAACTTCCACGGCTTCTAACGATTCAAATATTTCGCTGAGTGTTACGCCGTAAGCGCCAATGTTTTGTATCGGTGCTGCGCCCACAGTGCCTGGGATCAGTGATAGATTCTCAATCCCTGCATAACCCTTTTCTACACAGTAGCATACCAGTGTATGCCAGTTGACACCTGCTCCTGCTTTAACCCAGACATGTGTTAGATCCTCTCCGATAGTAGCCATTCCGCCGATAGTCATATGGATCACGGTGCCCTTGAAATCGTTTAGAAATAGTACGTTACTGCCTCCTCCTAAAATCAATCGGGGTAGAGACTGTAGTTTTTTGTGCTGTAGAAGATCCCGCAAATGCTGCGCATCATTGATGCGTGCGTAATAGCGTGCCTGAGCATCAATACCCAGTGTATTGAGATGCTTTAGTGAGACATTTTCTTGTAGTAACATGTGATAGTGGTTATGTGTATACACTTGGTATCAAGTTATTCTCGCTGCTTGCCCATCTAGATTGGTGCATAGCCCAGTTTGGCACGTACTTTTCTCAGCATTTTAGCGGCCAAACTCCTTGCTTTGGCCTCGCCTATAGCCAGCTGTTGTTCAATGCCTGACACGTCCTGCATGTAGGTTTGGAAGCGCTGGCGTTTTGTAGCAAAAAGTTCGAGGATAAGTCCTAGAAGTTCTTTTTTCGCTTGCCCATACCCATAGCCACCTCCTAAGTACTTTTTGCGCAGGTCATCTGTCTGTACTTGATCAGCCAATATGCTGTACAAACGGAAGACGTTGCACTGGTCTGGATTTTTGGGTTGGTTGAGGGGAGTACTATCAGTTTTGATGGCCATGATGGTCTTTTTGAGCTCTTTTTCTGGCAGCAAGGGGTTAATGGTGTTGTGGTACGATTTGCTCATTTTTCGCCCATCAGTACCTGGAATGGTGCGTACATTGGCGCTGATCTGTGCTTGTGGGAGCACGAACGTTTCCCCGTATTGGTGGTTAAAATGAGCAGCAATGTCTCTGGTAATCTCTAGATGCTGGAGTTGGTCTTGTCCTATAGGCACGAAGAGAGCTTCATAAAGCAAAATATCTGCCGCCATGAGTATCGGATAGGTAAATAGTCCCGCACTGACATGGGCAAGGTGTGCCGCTTTGTCCTTAAAAGCATGGGCGTTGGCCAGCATGGGATAGGGCGCAAAACAGTTAAGGTACCAGGCTAATTCACACACGGCAGGTATTTGAGACTGTCGATAAAAAATGACTTTTTCTGTATCTAACCCACAAGCTAGCCAAGCCGCGGCAGTGGCATAGACGTATGCCTGTCTCTGAACTGAGTCCTTGATGGAGGTGAGTGTGTGCAGGTCGGCAACAAAAAACAGAGCTTCGTGGGCAGGGTCCTTGGCCATGTCAATTGCAGGGAGCATGGCGCCAAGCAAATTTCCTAGGTGAGGGCTTCCCGTGCTTTGAATGCCGGTAAGAATACGTGCCATAAGTATTAAGTTGCATGGGAAATTGACGAATGAGAGCATATGGTAGTAGCCCGATGCCGTTGCTCACTGCTTAGCGGACACGTGCCACCCCGAATACTCACTCTCTAGTACCTTCAACGCATGCCCCCTCCGTCGACACTGAATCAGCACCGGATCACTTGGCTAAAGGGGCTGTTTTTTTTGCCAATATCGCCAACTTTTCCCGAGCACTGGCCACAGTGGACTCTTCTGTAGCGTTGTCGATGATAGACTGAAGCGTGGTCTTGGCCTGCAAGACTTCTCCTGAGGATGAGTAATTTTCTGCAATAAGCAAAAAACCCTTGTTTACCCATTCCTTGTAAGCAGGAAACTGCTTATTAAGCTCAAAAAGTGCTTCGAGTGATTGTGGGTATTCTTGGGCTTCGTAGTGCAGTAGGCCCAACAGGTATTGCGCTTCGGCTGCATGATGGTTCCGATAATTTTTCACAACCTTCGTAAGGCAGGCCTGAGCTTCCTGATACTTTCCTTGTTGCATTGCTGCTTTCCCCATAAAAAGTGTCGCCTCACTGGCAGCATCGACAGTTGGGTTGCCTGTTTTTATAATGAGCGAAGCACATTGTTGTACTACTTCATAGCGTTGTAGTGCATAGCTCGCTTTCATGATGCCTGCTAAGGCATGAGAGCCTTCTTTTGCACCCTTAGCACGGTCCTGCAACTGCTGGTAATACGTGAGTGCTTGTGAAAAGTTTTCCTGCTTGTATGCCAGCGCACCGATACGCAACAGAACTTTGTTATAAAACGGTGTTTGAGGCACCTTGAGCGCAGCTTGATAGTGCGTCAAGGCGTTAGGCACATCATTTTTTCGGTAATAAGCTTCTGCCACCAAAAAACTGGCTTCTGGCACCAACCTACTTTGGGGATACCGTTCCATAAAGCCTTGCAACTGTGCTATAGCAACCGTATAACGTTGGTCGTAGAATAATGCCTTAGCAGCATTAAATGTCACCTTTTCTAGGGCATCAGGATCAGTAGACTGGTATTGGGTTAGGTATCGATGCAACTTATCTTGCTTGCCTTCGCGTGTATAAATCTTAGACAATTCCAAAAGAGCACTATGCGCGTTGAGGTGCTCGGGATATACGTCTAGTAGCAATGCACAGTCCTCTGCAGCTTGTGTATACTGCGAGAGGTTGATATAGGCAAGGGCTCGATTGAGAAGCACATCGGGCAATAGCGCGCTATGTGGTCGTGTCTGAATAAACTTGGTAAACTTTTCAATAGCCCGTGGATAGTTGTTCTGTACAAAGTCAATTCGGGCTATGGCAAAGAGTGCTTTTTCATAATACGCTGTGTGGGCATGGTCACTAAGAACAGCCTGAAAACTAGCCTGAGCAGCAGTTACGTCGTCCAAAATGCCCAAAATCAAGCCTTTCTGATAATGTACGTGCGCAGGATGGTATTGTAGTACTTGGTCATAGCCTTGAAGCGCCCGTTGGTAATCCTTAGTAGCGTAGTAGCAATCAGCCAATCTGACCAGCACGTCCTGTTGCCATACCGCAGCTGTCGAACCCTGATGGTGCTTGATATATTGTACAAATGGAGACAAGGCTTGCGAATAATTTCCTGTGTTAAAATAAGCATATCCCAGTCCGTAAAGCGCCTGTCGGTACAAGGGGTCTTGCTTGGCAATTTTGCTCAAAACCTGTTGATACACAACAATTGCTTGCTCATACTGCTGTAGGGCTGAAAGACACTCCCCGAGCCAGACGTGCGATCGCATGGCTAAAGACTGATCACAAGGATCGTGCAAGGACTTTTGAAACAGGCTCATGGCTTGGGTGTAGGCTGCATCATTAAAGTACACTCCACCCTTGCAAAAAGTGACTTGCTGGTACAGCTCGCGCATGCGCTGAGATTTCGTTGCGAGGCCCTCTATGTGTCTCATAGCCAGGTCGTAGTCCTTGGCACGAAAGTATGCCTCACCTAGCAGGGCGTCCGCTTCAGGGAGGTGTCTGCTGGCTGTGTAGACTCGTCTGAACTCTTGTAGCGTTGCTATCGTGGCAGGGAAATGGCCCAACTCATAACTTATTTTGGCATAATTGAATGTGGCTTCTTCCTGTATATCAGCAAAAAAATCGGCCTCCTTCGCTTTTTCGAAAGCCGACAGGGCAAGTGTCGCTTGATTTTCTTTGAGACAGATTAACCCAGTGTAATAACTCGCCAACTGACCAATGGCGTCTTCTTGCAGCGCTAACTCTTTAAAGTATTGTAGTGCTTTGTAGGATTCAGAGGCCTTGTAAAAAGCATACGCAGTCCGGTACAACACTTCGCTAGCCACTACAAAATCTTTGCGTGCTATATGTTCCTCATAGTGTTGGGCTGCTGCCGCGTAGTTACCTGTGAAGAAATAAGCTTCGGCAGTCAACAGTGCTATCTCATCTTCACTGCTTAGGATCACTTCAGCACTCCTGATCTCATGTATGTAATGGAGTAATTCCTGAAAGCGTTGCTGCTTGTAATACACTTGCAGCACCAGGTAGGGAACCACGGACCGATAAGCTACGTGATCACTGGCTCGCATCAGGTCCTCTAGTGCTGTTGCATAGTCCTCTTGCTTCAACGCAATGTAACCCGCATAGTAGTTAGCCGCATGACAATATGGATTATCATGGGTCTTAAGATCATCGAAATAAACTAGCGCTTTATCAAAATCTTTTGTACTAAGGTATCCATAAGCCAAGCGGTACTGAAACGCATACCGTTCAGGCTCGTCCAAAACATCCTTATCAACCTTCAAATAATAGGCAATACTCTTGGTGAAATCCTGATTAGTAAAGTAGAGATTGCCCAGCTGATAATACGCCAGTGCTGCCCTACGGTGTTGGGGGTAAGCTTTGATAAGATGATGAAGCCGCTCCTCGCCATCGGGCCTCCCTAGTTGGATAGAACACAGGGCTGCATAATATTGTGCTTCTACAGCATCAAGAACGCGACTATTTGCGCGAATATATGCCTCTAAGTAGTGCTGAGCACTCTCATACTGCCCTTTGTGAAAAAGTGACAAGCCTCGGGCAAACAAGCACGCTGGTTGGGGAGAGCATGGCTGCGCATCACTGGCCGAAAAACAGCCGAAAAACAGCGCTACACCAAGCAATACATGGCGTAACCAACGAGGTCGAATGGTAAACATTCCAAGTATATGGATTACAGGACTTCGCCTATGAATTCACGGATATGATAGGTATGTCAGTAAAAATACACCATAGAAAGCGGTAATCCTCGACCTGTCTCAAGAATAGTCTACATCGAAACCCATGACTATGCAGCCTACCTCAAACAGCAAATAGATTCTACACACACGGACCAATCCTTGCCATCTTACCGGGGTATTCTATCGCACGCCAATACCTACAACCTCTCCCAAAACTTAAAAAACATGCATTGGATCAGAGCGCCTGATTGAGTGTGCAA
>CAYVYH010000029.1:0-8856 GCA_964455155.1 uncultured Cytophagales bacterium
CTGTTCCCTTCGTTACTGTTCCCTTCGTTACTGTTCCTTTTGCTACTGTTTCTTTCGCTTTTGCCGGCGCTATTACTGGTTTGCTACCGCAGGCACCTAACAATAGGCTCGCAAACAGCACAAAAGAGACACTAAGTATATTTTTTTTCATGAGTCGTAGTATTATGGTATGAATTACACAACAATTAATATGCTGACGATCAATATATAGGCCACATCTCCCCCACCTTTTCCCTACTTCTCTTCGAAAATGAAGAGAATGAAGGAGCATCAGAAGCAATGTCTTTTAAAAAATCTCACAAAAGCACTCCGCTTACCAATTTGCATGTTGAAACACGCGTCGCAATACTATTTTAGATCACTATGCCTAGTGCTAATCCAAGACGGGCTTACATCGCAATAATGCGCAATTGTATTGTAAACCGTTCAAAAATACTAATTTAAATTCCATATAATAAAGTATATCGTACGATTCTTGTTTGTTGACAGCCAATCAGCATCATGCACGATATTGAGATCTTCTAGACTCAAGTGAAATACATGTAAATAATCTCAAGAATATTTTGGAGAAAAGATTCAGGTTGAAGCGACATGATGAGAGGAGAACTGTCTCCCCACGATCCCAGCAATCCCTACTAGCGCTATAAGCAAGGAGAAACCTATCCACTCAAAGGCCAAAACATAGGGGCCTAGGAGCTGCAGCCCTAGACCCATGATGGCATCTTCCTGCGGTGGTGTGACCAACTCTTGCTGCTGCAAAGTATGTATTGCAAAGTGAATCAGCGGCCACATCCCCCCCCCCCACAGGCCTACTACTGAGCCAACAACTACCCACTTAGGCTGCCGCTGCGTAGGTTTAGTACCTAGAGGTAGCAAAAGGGTACTTAACAAGGCCAGTACCAAGACTCCCCCGCCACACACGATGATGTATGCAACAGCCACAAAAGAGGCCCCTTGCAAAAAATAGAGCGCAGCCATACCTAACAAGACACACAGGAGACCCAGGACTGCATAAAAAACCTGCAGCATAAAGAGGACGAACAAGGTGGCTGCCATCAACAACGCTGCTAAAAGCACATAAAGCAACGTCATTACCTATTCGGGCTATTCTTCATGTATGCTCTGTTGGGTATGACAATAGTTCCCTATTCAGAAATCCTAAAAAAGATCACAGGATATACTCGCTTAAATCCTTTCTTTTTGCCAACTCAGCCAGACAAGTAGTTACCAAGGCTTTTGTGATCTTGATCTGCTCTTTGGGCTTAATCTCATCTGGAACATCAAACAAAAAGTCGTTGAGTAAGTGGCTCATCACCGTATGCAACCTTCTAGCACCAATATTCTCCACTGTTTCGTTGATCTGGTAAGCCACAGCGGCTATCGCTTCTATGGCTTCGTCGTCAAAAAACACTGCTACTCCCTCCGCTTCAAATAATGCTTTGTACTGTGCAGTCAAGGCATTTTTGGGCTCCGTCAGAATACTAACAAAGTCTACTTGGGTGAGGTTATCTAGTTCCACACGAATGGGAAAGCGGCCTTGTAGTTCAGGAATGAGATCAGAAGGTTTGGAAACATGAAAAGCACCGGCGGCAATAAACAAGATATGGTCGGTATGCACCGTGCCATATTTGGTGTTAACAGCGCTACCCTCTACAATGGGCAATAAATCTCGTTGTACGCCTTCACGGCTCACATCAATACCGCCCCCTTGTCCGGCTCTAGCTGCTATTTTATCAATTTCGTCAATAAAAATGATGCCTGTGTTACGAGCTTTGCTCAGGGCTTCTTCTTTGACTACATCCATGTCAATGAGTTTAGTCGCCTCCTCTGCCAATAGAAGTTTTTTGGCTTCCCCAATCGTCAGCTTCTTTTTTCGCTTCTTTTGAGGTAGCATGCTGCTAAGCATATCCTGCAAATTCATCATGGCTGCTTCGTCCATTATTCCACCACCAATCATACCTACTCCCACGCCACTAGGCTTGCTGACGTTCACCTCAATTTTCCTATCATCCAGTTCCCCGCTTCTAATCTTCATTCTGAACCGTTCGCGCGTTTGTTGATTCAGTTCACTGGGTTCCTGTTCAGAAGTCGGCATGCTGGTTGTATCTCTCTTTGCATCGCTGGGTTTAGCAACAGGCGGAATAAGTGCATCAAGAATCAAGTCTTCTACAAGCTGGGCTGCTTTTTCTTTGACTTCTTCTTCCTTAGCCGCCTTGACCATATTGATAGCATGCTCCACCAAATCCCTAACCATACTCTCTACGTCACGGCCCACGTAGCCCACCTCTGTGAACTTAGAGGCTTCTACTTTGACAAAAGGTGCATCTGCTAGCTTAGCTAGTCGCCTGGCAATCTCTGTCTTGCCCACACCAGTAGGCCCGATCATTAGAATGTTGTTGGGAGTAATATCGCCCTGCATGGCAGGTGAGACATGCATGCGCCTCCAACGGTTTCGCAAAGCAATAGCCACATTGCGCTTGGCTGCTCGCTGCCCTATAATGTATTTGTCCAGTGCTTTTACAATTTCCTGAGGCGTGAGATACTGGTCCATTGGTTTTTGAGTTACTGAGTGATTTACTGATTAAGCGCTTGGCTCACTGGTGATACATCATGAATAAGTGGTCTGCGCGGTAGGAAGGTGTGTTGTTTCCTTAACCAGCTGCCAGGTTCGTGCATTCTCAGCTTTCTGAGGTTGGAGTGCTTGTTGCAATACTTCCTCTACATGCCCCACATAGTGTAGGATAAGATTCTTTGTATAGCGTGCATTAATTTCCTTGATATCCTTCCGATTTTTACTGCTCAAGATAATTTCTTGAATGCCCACACGTTTGGCCGCTAGTATCTTTTCTTGAACGCCTCCCACAGGGAGCACCTTTCCCCGCAAGGTAATCTCTCCCGTCATGGCTAGTCTATCTTTGACCTTGCGTTGCGTATAAAGAGAGGCCAGTGCCGTGAGTAAGGTAATGCCCGCCGAAGGACCATCTTTGGGTACAGCCCCTGCGGGCACATGCACATGCAAGTCGTATTGATCAAAAACGCGGTCGTCAATACCTAAAGTGTCTGCATAAGCCTTGATATAAGACAACGCCGTTATCGCAGATTCTTTCATCACATCGCCTAGTTGTCCCGAAAGTGTCAGTTTACCTTTCCCTTTGTTCAAGCTGGCCTCAATGAAAAGAATTTCCCCTCCTACAGGTGTCCAGGCCAATCCAATAGCCACACCTGGTAAAGTATGGTGTTGATAAATCTCTCGATCGAACGGAGCCATGCCTAAAAGTTGGGGAAGGTCACTTCCCTTAAGCTTTTGAGGGTAACTTCCTTTTGAAGCCACTGCTTTGGCCACTTTTCTAAGCACGCCTCCCAGTTTGCGTTCCAACTCCCTGACACCCGATTCTCGGGTGTAATCTTCAATAAGTTTTGCAATGGTATTGTCATAGATGCCCACATCACTAGCCTTGAGGCCATGAGCCTTGCGTTGTTTAGGAAACAAGTACCTCTTGGCAATCTCTACTTTTTCTTCTACCGTGTAGCCATTCAGTTCAATGACTTCCATCCTGTCTTGTAGGGCTAGAGGAATGGTATCTAGCGTGTTAGCTGTGGCAATGAATAAGATTTTAGACAAATCATAAGGAACTTCTAGGAAATTGTCTAAAAACGTATCATTTTGCTCAGGATCTAGTACTTCTAGCAAAGCTGCTGCCGGATCGCCGCGCATGCCACTGATTTTATCAATCTCATCGAGTACAAAAACAGGATTAGAGGCTTGGCTCTTTTTGATATGCTGTATGATCTTGCCAGGCATTGCCCCGATGTAGGTCTTTCTGTGCCCCCTAATCTCTGCTTCATCGTTCAAACCGCCCAACGATATTCTGACATACTTCCTGTGCAATGCCTGGGCAATCGATCTGCACAAAGAAGTTTTTCCCACACCTGGAGGGCCGCACAAGCACAAGATGGGGCCCTTCATGTCTTGCTTGAGGTGCAGTACAGCCAAGTACTCTAAGATTCGCTCTTTGACTTTTTCCAGCCCAAAATGGTCTTTGTCGAGGATCTTAGTGGCCTGCTTCAGGTCCAAATTATCTTTGGTGAATATGCCCCAAGGCAGCTCCAACAACAGTTCAGCATGGTTAATCAACGTAGGGTAGTCTGGATTGTGTGGGCTGAGGCGTTCAGCTTTGTCTATGGCTTTCTCAAAGAAGGCAGCTACTTCCCCGGGCCATTTCTTTTTTCTACCCTTGGCCCGCAACTCTTCTAATTCTTCTACGTCACTGTCTCCCAGTTCTTCTTGCAATACCCTAATCTGGTGTCTGATATACTGGTCGCGCTGCTGCTGGTCAATGTCTGTGTGTACCTTGCTCTGAATCTGCTTTTTTAGTTGCGTGAATTCCAAATCCTTGAGCAAGTACTGCAGCAACAAAGTGGCACGTTTGCTGCTGTCGTTGATCTCCAAAAGATGCTGTTTCTGAGCGATATCTACATTGATATTGGCAGATAAATAATAAGTAAGAAAGTCTGGGTCTTTGATGTTATGTAAGACGATTCGCACCTCGGGTGGTACCTCCGGACTTAAGCTAAGGATATTATTGGCCACTTCTTTGAGGGAATGCATCAGAGCTCTGGCCTCTTTTTTTTGGGTGTTAAAAGCCTTAGCCTTCAGAGGGTGTATTTGAGCAAGCAAGTGTGGTGCTTCTGCCAGAATGGCATCTATCTTGAAGCGTTGTCTTCCTTGTAAAATGGTGGTGGTGTTGCCATCAGGGAAGACAATAACTTTCAACACCTTGGCTGTGGTGCCAACACGAAAAATGTCTTTGGCTCCAGGATCTTCTACATGCGCATGTTTTTGAGCTACTATGCCTATTAAACCGTCTGTCTGGTGTACTTTCTTAACCAGTTGAATAAGTTTCTGGCGCCGTAACGTTAAAGGAATAATTAAACCTGGGAACAAGACTACCTGCTTGAGCGGTAACAAAGGCAGCGTGTCCGGGGCCGCTTTTTCTTCTTCTTGGCTGCCCTCTTCTGTCACTACCAACTGTATCATCTCTTCAGTACTTTCTTTGCCTAAACCCGATAGCAATGAATTGTTGAAGAAAGGGGGTACTTGAAAATGCATAGTCGTCAAAAATTAGGGCGTTAGGGCGTAATAACAGACCAACTGCTTGTATACCAACACAACTGCAATTGGGATGCCAAAGTAAATCTACGCTGCAATGAATAGCGTTCTATATGCTTACTGTGGCTTGTCTCTAAAATTACCAGAACCATGATGATCCTTTTGTAAAAACCCTCGCTGCCTAAAAATAGCTTAAAAGCTCGGCAAAGCTTACAAGAAATTGGTAATTCACGCCCTAAAACCTGTAAAAAAGACATGGGCCCCTCATAAAGTTGTTCAAAGTCCTCCCCGAGGGTTTTCCGTGAAACTCCCCGCCTTGTTGTCCGCCTACCTCGTCAGCGAGGCGCTGCTTTTTACCTGTATGTGAAAGGTAACGAACCCTGCCGGGGACGCGAGAAGGAAGCGCAGATATTTTTTGCTAAGGAATAGACTTGCCGAGGAAAAACCCGGCGCGTAGGGCCTAAAACAGTTTATACAAATCGTTAATACAGGCGTAGCCAATCAAAAAAAGTAAGATGCTCATCCCAATCTTTTGTGCTGTTTCCAAGAATTTGTCTGAAAGGCGACGGCCCGTAACCATTTCATAGATGATCCACAAAGTATGTCCACCATCCAAGGCAGGAATGGGTAAAAGATTGGTAAAGGCTAAGGTCAACGACAAAAAACCTGTAACGTTCCAAAATCGGATCCAGTCAAAGCTTTTGCCGAATATCTGAGCAATGCCAACGGGACCACTTAGGGATTTCATCGGCGAAAGCCGCCCCGTGAGTAGCTTTCCTAAAGCCACCACATTGGTCTTGATCACCTCAAAAGTATGTAAGCATCCCAGAGTTGCAGCTTGGCCTATGCCATAGCTTTTCTTTTCATGTACAAGGAGTATCTCGGGATAAAACCCTAGTTTTCCCTCGTCGCTCACTTGGGCTGTCGTAACCTGTGTGACGCCTGCTCGCACGTAGTGTATGGGCACTTGCTTCCCCGCTTCTGCTTCCAGTGCCTCCTTAAGTTGATGGAAGTAGACCGTGTTCTTTCCAGCCACTGCCACAATCTGGTCACCCGATTGTAGACCAGCCTGGGCAGCCCCACTTTGCTGTTGTACCTGCCCTACGATAAAAGGAGCCCTAGGAGTGATAAAGTCTCCCTGTCCTTTGAATGCCGATAATTTTTCAAGCAAATCTGCTGGAATATCGACGCGTACCATCTGGCCCTCTCGTAGTACTGTATAGTAGCTGCCTGTTGCTAATAAGGTACGTGGTTGCAGTACGTCCGTAAATCTTTCGAAGTCTCGGCCGCCAATGTCGATAATCTGATCGCCTTCTTGAAAACCCAAGCTTCTCCCCACAGCGTTGGGAACGATCCCATGTCTGTTAACTTCTTTTTTAGTGAGGTATGTATCGCCAAAGGCAAGGGTTATGGCTGTATAAATGATAATACCGCTAACGATGTTGAAGAAAATACCCCCCAATATAACCAACAGCCGTTGCCAAGCAGGTTTAGCTCTGAATTCCCAGGGGCTAGGTGCACTGGCAGTGTTAGTGGAATCAAGCGATTCATCGATCATACCTGCAATCTTCACCGCTCCACCCAAGGGAATAGCTCCAAGAGAGTACTCCGTTCCGCCCCATTTGAAGCGGAAAATTTTTGGCGGAAACCCAATGGAGTAACTTTCTACCCGCATACCAAAGAGCTTTGCAAAGAGTAAATGTCCCAATTCATGTAATCCAACAATGATGGTGAGCCCCAACAAAAACTGAATCATCATAGCTAGATTTCCCATGGTTTTATTGTTATCTGGAGGTTTTTTAAATGGTCGCAAGTTATCGCACAGTGGCTATGTCATGCAAATAGGCTGCTAGTTATTGATTTGTGAAGTTTTCTATAGTTGCAAACTAGTCAGTGTACTTGTGCAGCACTACCCTACCCTGCTAACACTGGATTCCCTACCCATCACTTCTAGGTATATGCTAAGCCCCATGGATATTAACCCTCCACTCGATACGCCAGTAGTGCGTCGGCTAGAGCACGGTCATTGGCTAAGTGCACTACCTTATTTTGTCCACCCAACTTGCCTTGTGCTTGCATATGCCTCTTAAAAGCATCTTGTGTAAGCTGTGTAATATGGAGGGGCTGCAGGACTTTTCCTGCGACCAAATCATCGTAATAAGTATTCAACCGACGTAGCGCCTGATCCAAATATTGAGCAAAAGCTTGCAAGTCTCGCGGTGGATGGACAAACGCAATGAGCCATTCATGATAAGAAGGCATACCAGGCTGCTTGCTTACTTGTGGCGCTACTGTAAACTCCGCTAATACAGTCTCTGAGTACTTGGCCAGGCTATACTGCATGGCCTTCTCTACCTCTTCTGCGATGACATGCTCTCCAAATGCAGAAATAAAATGTTTGATGCGCCCGGTCACAACGATTCTATAAGGAGCTTTTGACACGAATTTGACGGTATCTCCCAGATTGTAGGCCCACAGCCCTGCATTAGTGCTTACAATGATGACATAGTCAACGCCTAGTACCACTTCTTCAATACACAATCTGGTGGGATGCTGTCTAGCATATTCGTTGACAGGGATGAACTCAAAAAACATGCCACTGTCCAACTGCAACAATAAGCCCTCTGCTTGCTGCGAATCCTGAAAAGCAATGAACCCCTCTGAAGCAGGATATGTCTCAATGGTATCAATAGAACAGCCTATAGTATCAAAGAGTTTGGCGCGATAAGGTGCAAAGTTAACGCCCCCATGGACCAACAAAGAGAGTTCTGGGAAAATATCCTTGATGCATTGGCCGGTACGCTGCTGGAGCTTGTCCAAGTACATTTGCACCCAAGGCGGAATGCCAGCTATCAAACCCATCTTGGTGTGTAGCGTCTCTTCGACTATGGCATCTACCTTGGCCTCCCAGTCTTCTATACAGTTAGTGGCATGGCTAGGTAGTCGGTTGCGTTGTAAATAAGCCGGCACGTGGTGATTGACAATCCCCGAAAGTCGCCCGGTAGGAATGTCCCCCACATAGTCTAGCTGTGGACTCCCCGACAAGAATACCATTTTCCTGGCTAGAAAGTCTACTTTTCCTGTTTCGTGGATATAGTTGAGCAAAGCATTGCGTGCACCACGGAGATGGTGTGGCATGGAGTCTTTGGTGATAGGGATGTACTTGCTTCCCGAAGTAGTTCCAGAAGTCTTGGCTAGATACATGGGCTTACCAGGCCATAATACATCGTCTACACCTGCTTTTATTTGGTTGATGTAGACCATCAACCCCTCATAATCCCTTACAGGAACACAGGCTTTGAAATCTTCGTAATTCTGAATGGTGTCAAAATGGTGTGTTCGGCCAAAAAGCGTATACTGAGCACGCTTGATTAGTCGCTTGAAAACTTGCCATTGAGTGACTACGGGATCTTGGCTCCAACGATACTGTTGACGGACTACCCAAGAGGCCACCGGTTTGCTGAGCAATGATTTAAAAGAAGACATGTCGTTCACAGTTTAGGCATTACCGAGTATGATTATATTGGGCACGTTTACCAGATTGAGATAGGAAAGGGCCGCTGGTGTATTAGCCTCAGCCCTGAACGGGAAAAACGTAAAGATACGTTATTGAAGATCCTCTAAAATTATGTGCACTATGACCATGCATGCTAATAATATGGACTTAGGCATTGTAGTCGCTTTCTTTCTTATCACGCTCGTGATAGGGCTTTGGTCGGGCAGGGGTATCAAAAGTGTGCGTGAAT
>CAYVYH010000030.1:0-8571 GCA_964455155.1 uncultured Cytophagales bacterium
AAGCGCATGAGACGCAGCTGGCACGTCAGGAATCATTACTTGAGCAAAGAGTGGAGCAGCTGGCACGGGCATTGGTTGCTTCACTGGCCTTTGGGAAAAAGCAGTGGAAACAGTACCTTGGGGAGGTAGGCCCCGCACCGCGGCTACCAGCCGAGATAGGTGAGATCTTGAGTCGCCCTTGTCCATTCTGGCCCAACAAGCAGGTCAAAGACGCGCACCTGCTGGCGTTGATACCGGCTAAAGTGAACGACAAGCTTTTCAGCTTGAACCTGCTTAGTGAGCTTATCCAGCACCCCAGGGGAGGAGACCGCAACACAAAGTGTCGCTATTACCATCAGGACGTTCGGCGTGTGTTGGGCAACCGATCTTGCGACCAAGCTTATTGGGTATTGATGACGCGAGATGTACTACCCCGGAGTAGGGGGATGGGATATAGGGACCAGGGGGCATTGGTTGCTCAGCACACAAGTAGCACGGGTCTTCCTTATGAGCTACCTGGCGTATTGGAAGCAGCGACCGTTGTCCTGTCGCATTATGTGCGTGGTGGAGAGCGTCTGTATACAGATGAACCATGGACCTACACCCGGTGCCAAGATCTGATCAGTGTAGGTGGTGACGACCGTCCGACTATTGTCGGTGGTTTCAATACCTCAGGCCTCAGCATCAGCTACGATGATTTTTCTGAGGACTCCGATGTTCGCTACGGTGTTGTGGGTTGCCGGAGGTTTTCTCGTCAACCATAAAATATTCGTTGCGATCATGCCTAGTCATACCAAAAGCGCACGGCAGCTTTGGTGCATAGAAGTTGCTACCTGTTTACGATGACTGTTTACCTAGATAATGCCGCTACCACTGCCTTGTCCCCAGAAGTGCTGGAGGTTATGTTGCCTTACATGCGTACGATGTGCGGTAGCCCCTCTTCTATCCATAGCCACGGCAGAGAGGCTAAAGTGGCAATAGAAAAAGCCCGCAAGCACGTGGCAGCACTGCTCCATGTATCTCCGTCAGAAATATGCTTCACGTCAAGTGGTACTGAGAGTAACAACATGGCGCTTCGGGGTAGTGTGGTCGCGTCAGGCATACGCCATGTGATTACTTCGCCGATAGAGCACCATGCAGTACTGCGGCCCTTGGAAAAAATGGCTCAAGCGGGCCAAATTCAGGTGCACTGGGTGCAGATAGATGCACAGGGTTGCTTGCAATACGACCACCTGGAGCACCTGTTGCAAACGCATGAACGTGCTCTGGTGAGTTTGATGCATGCCAATAACGAGATAGGCAACCTCAACGACATAGCACAGATTGGGGCCCTTTGTAAGACGTATGGCGCTATCTTTCATACTGATGCTGTGCAGACTATTGGGCATTGTATGTTGGATTTTCAGACTTTGCCGGTACACCTGGCCACAGGTTCTGCTCATAAATTTCATGGCCCCAAAGGGGTGGGTCTCCTCTACATTCGCGGTGGTGTGCAGGTGGCTCCACTCATTGATGGAGGTGCGCAGGAGCGGAACATGCGGGGTGGAACAGAGAATGTACCCGGCATTGTAGGACTTGGTAAGGCTCTTGAGATAGCCCACCGGGATATGCAGGAAGATCGCCAGTACGTACAAGGACTCAAAGACCGCATGATACAACGCCTTCAAACCCGTATACCTGGCGTTGTCTTCAATGGGACTAGTGCACATGCCGAGGCTAGTTTGTATACCATCCTGAGCGTCAGCTTGCCGCCTTCGGACAGCCATGATATGTTGGTTTTCAACCTAGATATTCAGAAGATCTCGGCTTCAGTGGGCAGTGCCTGTGCCAGCGGTAGCCACGTAGGCTCTCACGTGTTGCAGGCTTTAGGTACTGACCAACGGCGGGGAACGGTGCGATGCTCTTTCAGTAAATACAATACTGACGAAGAAATAGACTATGTGGTGGAGCAGTTATGCATGCTTGGCGGGGCATCTGCTCAGGTTGAGTCTCGTTGATGCACTAGCGCGTCGTTTTTGTTGCGTATTCCTTGACACTTGCGTACAAGCCGTCACACATCGGTTGCCGCTACTATTGCACAACTCCTCGTATATTTATGGCCTCATGACAAAAAATCCTTGGCAATACTATCTGATCGCTTTGGTCATCGTCCTTGTTGACCAGTCATCTAAGCTTTGGGTGCACTTCAATATGTCAATGGGCTGCGCTGGGGCTATCCAGCTCATTGGCACTTGGTTGAAGCTGCACTACACGCTTAACCCGGGCATGGCTTTTGGCATCCAATTTGGGTTTAAGTATGGCAAACTGCTGCTTACCTTGGGGCGCATCGTGGCCACCTGTGTGATAGGGTGGTACATTCGGCAGTTGGTGCGAGAGGTAGGCACCTCTACGCTACTATTGTGGGGGTGGGCACTGATACTAGGAGGTGCCGTAGGGAATGTCATCGACAGTACATTTTATGCTGTTTTGTTGGACAATGCCCCGCATGATGCTCCCATGTCTTGGTTTTATGGACAAGTGATCGACATGGTGTACGTGGATATTTGGGAGTCGAAGTTGCCCGCTTGGCTGCCTTTCATAGGGAATAGTTATCTGTCTTTGTTTCCGATTTTCAACATCGCAGACGCAGCTATCTTCCTCGGTGTTGTGGCGATTTTATGGGATAGAAGAAGAAAGCAAAAAGCGCACACCTCCTATACAACCTCACCAGCAGCATCGCTGCATGCGCAAGATCAGCAAAAGCTACAGCCAGTGCGTCAGCAAGAAATGCTTCATTGACGGAATCAAGTCACTGATATCGCCCGCACCTACCGTGACGAGTATCTCTGGTGGGTTGTGCTGGGCTAGCATGTCGATGAGCCCTTCTTTGGTACTCCTCCATTTTTGGCCAAGTACCATTTGATCAAATATGCACGCGGAAGTGATCCCTTCAATAGGCATCTCACGTGCCGGGTAGATGTCCAGCAAAAAAACTCGATCAGCCAAGTCCAGGCTCTTAGCAAACTCGCTGGCCCATGTTTGGGTTCTGGTGTATAGGTGTGGTTGAAAAACAGTGGTTATTTGCTTGTCAGGGTACAAAGCACGAATGGTCTGTAGTAGGGCAGTGATCTCTACAGGATGGTGTGCGTAGTCATCTAAAAAGATGATCTGTTCGGTTCGTATCACGTACTCAAAGCGCCGCTTAACGCCCTGAAAGGTAGCCATGCCTTTGCGGATAGACTCAGCGTCTAAGCCTAGGCTCAGGCAGGCGGTAATCACTGCCAGAGCGTTTTCTACGTGGTGGTATCCAGGCACTGCTAGTCGCACGTCTCTGATTTTTACTGCTTCACTCACGTAGTCAAAGTAGAAGTCGTTTTCCTTGATGCATACATGCTCGGCTCTGACTGTCGCGTCTGTTAAGGCATAGTCTGTTATGCTGTTAGCATCGCTTTTATCAGTGTGTAGCTGCTGTGCTACTTGTTGGTGAACGATGATTCTCCCGGAGGGAGGTACCCGTTTAATAAACGATTGAAATGCTTCTTTGAGTCTTTGCTCATCACCGTAAGTATCTAGATGGTCCGGATCAATGGTTGTCACAATAGCCCATTGGGGCTGTAGATGTAGGAAGGATCGATCAAACTCGTCGGCTTCTATGACCACAAGTGTGTCTTCCTTGGTTGCACCATTGATGAGTAAGTTAGACTCATAGCCTTTTGCAATACCACCTAGAAAGGCGATCAGATTCTTCCCTGCACTGTACAGTATGTGTGCTGCCAGAGAAGAAGTCATGGTTTTTCCGTGTGTACCCGCTACTGCCAGGGTGGGGAGGTGCTGTGTGAGCATCCCCAGCACCTCTGCCCGCTTGCATACCGTGTAGTGGTGAGCGATAAGATGGTTCAGTATGCGATTTTTAGAAGAGATCGCTGGCGTATACACAACGAGGCTTTGGTTCCTGTGATGTGTCACCGCTTGCGGAATGGCATCGATACAATCGGTAAAGTGTACCTCAATGCCTTCTTTGACCAGTTGGTCGGTCAGTGCGCTTGCAGCCTGGTCATAACCGAAGACCTGTATAGACTGGGAGTTGAACCACCTGGCTATCGCACTCATCCCGATGCCCCCGACTCCTATCAAGTAAACGTATGGATAATCTTTCATCCGTCGGGTCGGTTTCACCGATTAGCAGTTGCGGGATTGACCAAACGAAGAATTTCCTTTGCAACAGCATCCGCAGCCTGTGGTTTGGCCCAGTAGCGCATATTTTTCGCCAAAATTTCCTGACGAGCCTCAAGCTTCAGCAGTTGTATGATCTCTCGGGCAAGCGTCTGGATAGCTTCCCCATCCTTGACCATTAATGCGGCATTTTTTTCCACTAGTGGCCGTACATTTTGAGTCTGATGATCTGCTGTGACATTGGGTGAAGGTACAAAAATAGTCGGTTTTTGGGCTACACAAAGCTCTGCTACCGCCAAGGCACCTGCCCTAGAAACGACGATGTCTGCCGCTGCGTAGGCAAGGTCGATGGCCTGTATAAAGGGGTAGACTTTGATGTGGCTTTGCTGCTCCTGGGTGAGCTGTGCCCTAATATCCTCAACATGTGCATGGCCAGTTGCCCAAAGGATTTGGAGTCCTGCCTCCCACAGCGAGTCTAGGGATTGTAGGATGCTTACGTTGATGGTTCTAGCACCTAGGCTTCCTCCTAGTACCAACAGACACTTCTTGTGAGGAAGTAAGCCAAAATACGTGTGGGCGGCTTCTCGTTTCCCCTTTAGCTGTACCAGGTCCTCCCGTATAGGACTGCCGGTATATACCATTTTTTCTTTGGGGAAGTACGCTTCCATGTTTGCGTAAGCCACACAGACCGTATTGACATAGTCCGCTAGAATTTGATTGGTGAGGCCAACGGCTGCGTTTTGCTCTTGGATGAGCGTGGGAATCCCTCGCCTGGCTGCCATGTACAATATGGGCGCACTGGCATAACCTCCTGTGCCAACGACCACATCAGGTTGGAAGTCCTTGAGAATCTTTCGGGCCTTCCATAAGCTTGCCCCTAGCCTGAAAGGAAATGAGATGTTTTGTAGTACTTGCTTGCGTTGGAGTCCCCTAACTCCCAATCCAACAATCGGATACCCTGCTTCTGGTACTTTCTGCATCTCCATTCTTCCGCTAGCCCCCACGAATAAAATAGCTGTAGAAGGATTACGTCGTCTCAACGCGTGGGCAATGGCAATGGCCGGATACACATGGCCGCCCGTTCCCCCTCCACTGATGATAATTTTCATAGGATCGTCAAGCTAGCTTTCGCGTGTTTCTTGCGGTGTTATCTTCCGCCTACCACCCGCGGAGCGTACTAAGACAGTGTCTTGGTTAAAAACAGTGGTACATGACTGCTGGCTATTATTTCCCAAGGACATCAAAACTTATGTTCCTCAGCTCCTCGGCAGTCTCACTGAGGCCCAAGTATTTGGCTAAGGACACAAAGAAGAGCAGTGTCTCCTCGGCAGTCCTGCGTTGACTCTCATAAGGCTTTGCTTGGATCGTACGCATGTTGTGTAGCCTATCAGCTAGCTTGACATACAACACTCGTTTGTCCTCGGCTCCCAAGAGTCTATGGATATTTTCAGGATGGGAGAGCCGCACTTTGTAAAGTGTTTCCTTATTGCTCTCCATGTGTGTTACGCCATTGACAACGTCGCGTACTTCTTTGTTAAACAACAACTCTATCTGCTCCAAGGTTAGAGGAGTATCTTCTACTGTATCGTGCAGCAGTGCTCCCAATACAGTGGCTTCTTCAGTGTCGTAATCTAGTACGATTTGAGCTACGGCAATCGGATGCAAGTAAAACGGCTCGCCACTCTTTCGCATCATCGGTCCATGGTAGTCTTTAATCAAATCGACGGCTTTTTGTACTAAAGCTAGATCAGCTGATGAACGTTCCTTGACAGCTTGGAGAAAAGCTTGTTCTTGCTCTTGTGCGCCTGGATAGGTACCATCAGCCCGTGGCCATTCAGCTCCTAAATTCATCTGCGGGCTGTCCATGTCTTTGGAGCGTACCTCGCGGAGGTTAACAGGAATGACATAAACCAGCGTAAGTGCCTCTCCCTGTCTGATCATGCTGCTGTAGCCGTAGTGTGCCTTCACAATACGTTCGTTGGCGAGTAAGGGCATATCTGCTGATGCTTCGGGATTTTTGGTGATTACCTCCCCTATTTGTGCCATGTAGCATGCCTCCAATTTGGGCGATGTGGAGGCAGTGGTGATGACGAATCGTAGTGCATTGACCTTCTTCACGTGATCGGGACTTACAGAATCTATAGTGTAGCCCAGTTGCGTATCATCTATTGCCAGCAGCCACGGCACCTCTTTTTTAGCTACTAAATGCATGAAGTCAAAGCTGTTGAGTATTACCTTCTTCATCTTCTCCACATCGCATCGTAGTTGTTTTTGTAGGGTACGCACTACTACCTTGGGTTCATACTTTTTGGTATATAGTGCACGCCGCAAGGTTTGTAAAAAGTTGTCGAGCAATAAATTTTCTACCCGGTCGAGTAATAAAAATCCAGTGGTACGGTGTACAAACCGATCCATATGCAGGGCCATAGGAGTCAGCTGATCGGTGAGTTGTTGGGCTAGCTCTGCCAGGTCTTTTTTGCTGTTCTCTTGTCGGCTGCGCTCCAGAAGTTGCTTACTCAAGTTTGCTACATCGCCTAGCTTCTCTATGCCGGCTTCTTTAAGGATACTTATAAACCGCATTTGTGTCTCCGTAGTAGACAAGAGCTCCTTTTGTGATTCTTGGTTATCCTGAACCAATTGTTCTCGCTGTGTAACTAGGGTGTCAAAGCTCTCCTGTTTCCTGCGTGCAAAGAGCAGGATGATAAAAACGCCAACGGTACACTGATACAGTATCAGGCTACTAGAAATAACGGTAAACGACAAGTGTATGGTAGAGGTCCAGAAATATGTATAGAAAAACACGCCTGCCAATATACCTAAGGTACTTAGAAGCAGCACACTAAGATAGTCCACTAAAACCATCAGCATAAGAATGGATAGTGCAAGGTTGATGAGCCATGCCATATCTCCTTGAGTGACTAGCAACATGACGGTGCTGAGGAACGGTAAACAGTATAAAAGTGTGCAATGAAAGAAAAAGGGCATATAACGATGAAATCCCTGCGTCCACTTGTCTTTAATAATCAATAGACCACAGAGCGTTGCACCTACAAAGCGTACACTAAGTAGCCCATCTTCATGGTTATTGGGGCTCTGCCATAGGAAATAGGGTACAATCAGATTAAAACAGCAAAATATACCTGCTAAAATGTAGGGAGCGCCATATTTCTCAACCCGTCCCTGAGAATACCTAACCATATTCTTGAGAGTAGGTATGTAAGCGCTGAGGGTACTTCGGGATCGTGGTTGTTCTGACCAGTGAAAGATGGATTCACCGTCTTGTGATGATTTCAGTACTTTGAAGCCTTTGTTGAGAATGTAATGGGCTCCAAAAAAGGTTATCCCATTGACAATGATGCTGATAGGTAACAATAAGTGATCATATTGCGCCGGTAGCCATTCATCAGTTGCTATCCATGCCAGAACGGTCATCACAGCAGCTATATAAAACGCACGCCGACTGGGTTTGAGCCCCATGACGCCCGATAGCAGCGGGAACATAAGCACGGGACCTGTCAATGCCAATGCGTTTAAAAATAGTTCAAACATGCTGGTAGCGCGCAAGCCAATAACAATAGCACCGATTCCGAGTAGCAAAGTGGCTCTTTGTGCCCATTGGTATTCTTTTTCGATAAAGTCTTTGTTCCGACTGCCATACAATGGCTTAATTACATCGTGTACCAAACTAAGACCAGCAATGTGTAGATAGGAGTCGGCTGTAGACATAATAAGTGCTATCAACCCTGCTATGGTAAAGCCCTTAATACCTACGGGTAGGATACCGTTGATGATACATGGTACCACGTCGTTGGCTGTAGCATGGGGATATATCAATAGTCCTGCCAGCCCAATCAGCATGATGATTACATTGACGGAAGGATTCACAACGGCTGTTATGAAGAATTGATTTCGTAGCTCTTTCGCACTTCGTCCCATGAGCATACGTTGAATAATTGCAGGATCAATGAGTCCACTCGGGAATATACCCCACGAAATGAAGCATGCAAGATAGAAGTAGAACTTCTCGTGACTAACCACAGATAGTTTTTCTACGGGTACTTGCGTGAAAACGGCATGAATACCGCCGGCATGCGTGACAGCCATGTAAGCAATAATGGGAACACTCACTATGAGCGTTAGAAACTGCATTACATCTGTAGTAACTACGGATTTGATGCCCCCATGAGCCGAATAAGCAGCTAGTATAAGTCCCCCTACAATAATACCCCATACTGCTTTGATCCCTAGTAGTGATTCACAAGTAATGCCTAGCGCAACCAGTTCCATCCCAGTGAGCGTAATTGCTTGCAATACACCTAATATACCTGTGATGACACCGCTATACTTGCCATAAAGCGTTGTCATGAGATCGCCCATAGTATAACAAGTACGGAACCTGATTATTTTGTGTGTTATAAATAAGGCACACGTCATTTCGGA
>CAYVYH010000031.1:0-2122 GCA_964455155.1 uncultured Cytophagales bacterium
GCAGAGGCGGCTGCGGCAAGCTGCTGTGCTGTCACCAGCGCAGCATTGCCCAGACGTTGCCCGCGCAGCATGCCCGCATCGAACACCGCCATGGCGACGGTATCGGTGGTGGACCGGCTGGTATCGGCGCTGACAGAGCTTTCTTCAACCACCAGCACGCTGGCAGAAGTGTTGGACTGCGCCGATAGCATCACCGTTTGCGGATCCAGATCGTTGGCCGTCTGGGTATCGGCCACCACCACCGCATTGGTGAATGTCCGCCCGTAAGAGGTCACGAGGGCCGTCCCACCGGCAGCGACAGTCCGCGCGGCGCTGCCGCCGATGCCGAAGGCGATGTAGCCGACCAGTTCCTGCGGACGCGGGATACCACCCCGGGCGTCTTCGGATTGCAGCCGCGCCTGGAAGCCCGTCGCTGTGACATCCCGTGCGCTGGAGTCCACCGCTGCCGGATCATGCGAGGACATGACAGAGGTGATGACCGCAGGCCCGGACGTGAACCCTGCGGTGAAGGTCGCGCCACCGCTCTGGCCATTGGCCAGGACGGTGCCCGCCTCGACGAGGCGACCATCGGCCATGCGATGAACGCCTGCCGCGACCGCCACCCAGTTCACCACCACCGAGGTGCTGCGCTTGTTGTCCTGATACTCCCACTCGTCCAGCATGAAGGTGAAGCCGGTCGCGTCACGGGTCAGAACCCGCAGCGTGAACGGATCGGAGGTGGTCGAAGATGTGCCGGTCAGGACCACCACCGCATTGGTGATGCTGGCCCCGAAGTTCACCCGCACCGACTTGCCGACCTGCGAGGTCGACAGCGTCAGCTTGCCCGACGCGCCCAGCACGGCGGTCTGGCTGGCAACCAGCGCCGCCCCGGCAGTCGTGGCATCGGCCATCTGCTGGGCCGTCACGGTGACAGAGTCGCCGGTCCGGGTGCCGCGCAGCAAGCCAGCCGAGAAGCCGACCAGACCCAGGGTGTCCAGCGGCGTGCGGCGACGGTCACTGTCGAGCGACTGCTCTTCAGAGATGAAGACGCTGACGGCCTTGGGCCCGACGCTCCAGAGCATCGCCGATTGCGGATCGGTATCCTTCAGCGTCTGGGTATCGGCCACCACGACCGGAGACCCGATCGAGCTGTCGAAGGACACCGCGGTGCCGAAGTGGCTGGCCGTGGTCAGAACCTCGACGTTGGTGCCCAGACCGAAGGCGATGTAGCCGACCAGTTCCTTGGCGCGGACGAAGTCGCCGCGCGCCTGCTCTTCTTGCAGGCGGGCATCAAAGCCGGTCCGCGTGACCCGGATCGGGCTGCTGTCCACGGCGCTGCCGTCAATCGACGACATGACCGAGGTGATCACAACCGGCGCATCCGTGAAGGTGGACTTGAAGTTCACCGACCCGCTGGTGTCATCCGCCAGCATCGTCCCGGCTTCGACCACGCGGCCATCCGACAGGGTGTGGACCCCTGCCTGCACCGCAACCCAATGGACGATGACCGCGCTGCTGCGGATGTTGTCCTGATACTCCCACTCATCCACCATGAAGGTGAAGCCGGTCGCATCGCGGCTCAGAACGCGCAGCGTGTAGGGATCGCCCGACACTTCCAGCATGCCGGTCAGCACCACGACCGCATTGTCGATCCGGTCGCCGAATTCGACGCGCACGGGTTTGGCGATCTGCGTGGTGGCGACCGTAACGGTCCCCGTCGCGCCCAGAACCGGGGCTTCCTGCGGCGTTGCGGCCGCCAGTTGGTCCAGCACCGAGCGGGGCACATAGGCCGCATCCCCTTGGCGCTTGCCGCGCACGGTTCCAAGCTCGATCCCGACGATGCCAAGGTCTTCCTTGCCATGCGACGTTTCCATGTCGGCGGACTGCTCTTCATCAAAGAACAGCGTCACCGTTCCACCTGCCAAGGCCCCGATCTGCACCGACCCGGTGTCGGGCTGCTTCGCGGATTGCTCCTCGGCCAGCACGATCGGGTTGTTGAAGCTTCCCGACAGCGAGAACGTGCGGCGGGTGCTGTCCACGCCGTCCGTGATGCGCTGCACGCCGGTGCCGGTCTGGATGGCGATGTAGCCCACCAGTTCCTTGCCAGCCTTGCCTGCCCGGGCCTCTTCGGATTGCAGACGGA
>CAYVYH010000031.1:2132-8134 GCA_964455155.1 uncultured Cytophagales bacterium
GCCGATTCCGGGGTGAAGCGCGACATGATGCTGGTCAGCACCACCGGCGTGCCGCTGAACTTGGCCGCAAAGGCCGCAGTGCCAGTGGACGCATCGGCGATGATGGTGCCCGCTTCGACAAGACGCCCGTCGGAGAGTTGATGAACCCCCGCCTCGATGGCCAGCCAGTTGATCGTTTCGGCCGAGGCGCGCTTGTTGTCCTGATACTCCCACTCGTCCAGCTGGACCCAGAAGCCGTCCTCGTCCCGTGCGGTCACCCGCAGGGTGTAGGGCTCTCCGTCAACATCCGTGCCGGTCAGGGCGATCACGGCATTGGTGATCTTCACGCCAAAGTCGACGCGCACCGGTTTGCCCACATTGCTGGGGGCAAGGGTGAAGCTGCCGGACCGGCCAATGTCGCGCAGGTCAGCGGTCGGGGGCGGCGTGGTGCCACCACCCGTTCCGCCACCCGTGCCACCGCCCGAGGACGAGCCGTTGTTGTAGAAGTACACACCGCCCCGGTCGTCCACATAGAAGAAGCCCGTGCCTGCGGCATTGGCCACATCCGTGACGCCCGATGCCCCGGTCGAGGTCGGACGACGGCTGGGCGCCTGCGCCGTGAAGCCACCGGAGGCGGCATCGTACAGGTACAGTTGACCCAACGCGGTCGCCGTAGCCGCCTTGGCCGCCGACGGCGTGACCGCCACGGCTGCCGTGGTGAAGCCCACCGCGCTGATCTGCGGTCCCGAGCGTTCGATCACATTGACCAGCGGTGCCAGTTCGACTTCGCGCCGTGCCGTGACCGTGCTTTGACCTGAACCGTTCAGACCGGGACGACCCGAGGATTGGTCGCCATAGGTCCGGTCCGCGACTTGCTGAGCCACGACATAATCAGCCTTCGAGGCGCTGAACAGCCGCGAGATCAAGGTCGGATCAGGCTCTGTCTCGGCCAGTTCGATGGCACGTTTGATGATGGCGCGTGTCACGCCATCCACCGAACCCGCCGTGGCGAACTGGTTGCCGTTGACGATCTTCCAGATGTCGCCGTTGCCCGACAGCATCGCCGAACCGGCAGCCGGGGCCGCGGTCAGGCTGGCATTGCCGGACAGGATCACATCCGCCCCGGCCTGCCGTGCCGCCGCATTGGCCGACGTGCTGTTTCCGATCAAGCCGCCAAAGGTGCGCGAGCTGCCACCGATCAGGTCGGACGCTCCCGCGCCGCCGATCAGCACGTCGTTGCCCGCGCCGCCTTCGATGTAGTCGTCGCCCGCCGTCGCCGGAAGCGCACCAATGCCCGGACGCACGATCACGAGTTCCCCCGCGCCGGCATCGGCCGCCGCAGCGGTGGCAAGCATCCATTCGGTGCCCGCCGCCACGTTGCGCTGCATCAGGGACGCCGCGCCGGTTGCCGTCGCGCTGCGAACCGCGGTCCAGGCCGTCGTCCGCGTCGCCACCAGATAGGTATAGGCCTCTGTCCCGGTCAGAACCGACGGGTTGGCACCGACACGCGTATCCAGCGTGTTGGTCGCGGTCATGGTCAGCGCCATGTCGCCCAGCAGCAGGTCATTGCCCTGTCCGCCGAACAGCATGTCATTGCCCGCACCGCCCGTGACGATGTTCGCGCCAAAGCGCGTCGTCGTATGCGACGGGTCGGTATAGGCGATGATGTTGCGCGCCAGACGGCCCAGCGGATCGGCCGAGGCCGAGCTGCCGTTGGACAGGCGTGCGTCCACATTGTTCTGCGCGCTCTGGATCAGGCCGTTGGCCGCCAGAACCACGTCATCACCCGCACCGGCATCGATCAGGTTCGCTCCGTCGGCCAAGGCCAAGGCAGAGACGGTCTGACGTGCCACGTCGACGAAATGGCCACCGATGATGTCATCATCCCCGGTGCCGCCCATGATCGTATCGGCACCCTGGCCGCCGACCAGCAGGTCACGCCCGCCGCCGCCGGTGATCCGGTCCGCCCCGCCCGAGGCATCCTCGGTCGCGGTGGCAAGGATCACGAGGCTGCCGCCCTGACGCGGGATCAGGATGCCCGCCGCAAGGCTGGCCGCCAGACCCGACAGGATGGCGTGGTCGCCGATGGCGATGTTCTCGCCCTCGCCGGTGGTCAGGACATCGGCCCCGCCGCCGCCGATCAGCACATCGCGCCCGGTGCCGCCGCTGATCTGGTCATTGCCGGACCCGGCGATGAACAGCGATTCGATGCGGTCGATGAAGCCATTGGCGAAGGTCACGTCCCCGTTGTCGCCAAGGATGAAATCATCCCCGCCGACCGCGCTGATCGTGTCCGCGCCGATGCCGCCGATCACCACGCCGCCGCCCGATTGCAGGCGGATGGCATCCGCGCCGCCGGTCGTCGCCGTGTCGCTGACCGCACGGACCAGAACGCCCGCCGCCGTCAGGGTGACCACCCCGGTATCGCCCATGACAAGCCGCGCGCCCGGTGCCGTGATCGTATCTGCCCCGGCACCCCCGATGATGACCGCGCCGGTGTTGGTGGCGACGATCACATCCTGAAGGCCAGCCCCGGTCGCGGTCAGCGTCGTCGGGCGGAAGTTCCGCACGTCGAAGGAGTCGCTGGTCAGGTTGTCGCCGACCATGATCTCGGTCGCCGCGCCGCCGTTCAGACGGTCCGCGCCGGCCGACAGCGTCGCCGCGTCGATGCGGGCAAAGCCCGTACTGCGGTCGATCAGCAAGGTGCTGTCGCCCACCATCATCGTGCTGCCCGCACCCGCGTTCAGGGTATCCCCCGCCGCGCCACCCAGCATGAGCACGCTGCCCGCACCACCGGTGATGGTGTCGGCATCATTGCCGCCGTCGATCAGGATCACGCCCGATTTCTGGCCCGACACGTTGATCGTGTCGGCCCCGGTCGGTGCCGTGGTGCCATAGGTGGTCTCGCCCCGTTCGGCATCGCCAAACAGAACCAGTGCCTGCTGGCCCAGCACCGATTCCGCGGTGATGGAGTCGGTGCCGCCGCCCGCTTGCAGGATCACCAGCGCCGTCACGGTCTGGTTGTCCGCCACCCGGGCAAGTTCGGTGAAGCTGAACTTGTCCGACCCGCTGCCCATCAGGATCTCGGTGACTTCCATCGCGGTGGCATGGATGCCCTTGACCTGCGACACAGGGTTAGAAGCCACAGGGCCAGAGGCCGCCGAGATGGTCACGGCGTTGTCGCCCTGGTTCATCCCGGTGATCTGCTGGAACGTCCGTCCGCCGATCACGGCCGTGGCCATCGCGCCGGTCTGGGCGCTGGCCCCGTCGGTGCGAACCGTCAGACGGTCCACCGCCGCAGCGTCATCCGCCGCCGTGGTCGAGACGGCGCGCGGGGCGCCATCCTCCACCGTCACGAGGGAACGGCCATAGTTTTCGCCAAGCTGGCCCGCACCGTCCAGACGCAGGGCGCCCGCGATGGCATCCAGTCTCAACACGTTCGCCGAGGTTAGCGAGGTCGCGGCGATGGTCGTGACCTGAGGCGACGCGCGGTTGGCCGTCAGCCAAGCCAACGCATCCAAGCTTTCTGCCGTGATCGCTGCTGGAATGGCCGAGGAAGAGGCACTGATCCCCGTCATGATCCCGCCGATTGACAGGAAGTCAGAGCCAAGGCCGCCGGACACTTCGGTGTAGGTGCCGGTGCGGGTCGCGTGGATGCCCACGCGGTCATCGCCGGCCCCGCCGTTCAGGCGCAGCACCTCGGTCGCTGCCGACAGCACGATGCTGCGGCCCGCGCCACGGATGCGGTCCAGTTCCATCAGATAGGTATCGGCGATGGCGGTGCCGATGACCGACACCTCATCCACGCCTGCCCCTGCGGCCACGACGAGGTTGCCGTTGACGAGCGCCGCCGACCCATCCGCCGCCGCGAAGCTGCGGACGATGACGGCATCATTGCCCGCATCCGCGTCGACCCGCAGCGCGCCCAGGTTCGAGTTCACCTCGATCCGGTCATCGCCTTCGCCCGCCTTGATCAGCGCCATGTTCGACACGCCGTCCGACAGCCAGCCGCCGGTGACCGCACGGGTCACGGTGCCGCTTTCGGTGACGCCGGACTGCGAGCGGGTCACGTCGGGCCTGTTCTCATAGACCTGGCCGACGCGGACACGGTCATTGCCCGTGCCGGTATCGACGACGGTCCCCGTCGAGGTGTCGTCCAGCGCGACGAAGTCGGCGCCACCCGCCGTCCGCAGCCACAGCCCGCCGTCCTGCGACGAGTCGTAAAGGATGCGTTCCTGGCTGCCCGGCAGATTGCCGGATTCCAGTTCGGCATAGGTCCCGTGGCGCAGGGCAAGCACCCCGTCGCGGACGAGGAAGAGGTCTTCCTCGTCGGTGCCGCGCACGTCCAGAAGGTCGGCGCCGGATTTGGCATTGCCCGTATCGCGGACGGCGATGTCATCGGAGATGCCTTCGCCGGTTTGGCCGCCGTACATCTGGATGCGGGTCGTGTCCGCGCCGTCGCCACCGTCGATGGTCAGGGTATCGCCTGACTTCTGCGCCGGAAGCCGGATGATCTGGACCTCGTCATTGCCAAGGCCGCCCAGGATGCTGGAGGTGCCGCCAAGGTTGGTCAGATCGGTCAGGATCAGCAGGTCATTGCCGTCGCCCTGATCGAAGATCACCTTGTCGCCCGACAGGTCCATGCCGGTAAAGCCCGCGCGGTCATTGCCCGCGCCGAAGCGCAGGGTCAGGGTGTCCGTCGCTGCAAGCTGGCCGCCCTGCCCGATGACGACGTCATCGCCGCCGCCGAAGTCCAGCGTGATCGCGCCGGCCGAGGTGATGACCAGCCCGGTCATGCCCACGGTATCCGCGCCATCGCCGGTTTGCAGCGTGAAGCCGCCCTTGCCCGCGACGATCTCGCCGCCGGTCAGGTCAAGGTTCGACGGACCCGCGCCGCGGTTGCTGATGACCAGCCCGCCGCCCGCATCGATCTTGCCAAGCGCCTTGGCTTCGTCGGCGATGCCGTCGAAGTCGCCCATGTTGACCGAGACGTCGCCCTTGGCGGACAGACCCGCTGCCGCCGACAAGGTGAGGGTGTCGCCGCCGCCATCCATGGTCACAGTGATGTTGCGACCTGCGGTGATCACCGCCTTGGAGTCGATGACGTCATAGCCGTCGCCGGTATCCAGGACGATGTTGCGTCCCGCCGTGACGGCGGCCGCGATGGTGGTGGTAAGGCCGCCCGTGCCGGTGTTGACAAGGGTGATATCCACGCCTGCCCGCAACGTGTCGGACAGGGTCAGCCGGCTGCGGTCGGCGCGCACCGCGCCGAAGTCCAGCAGGGCGCTGCCCGCCGTGGCGCGCACGGCCTTGGCGAAGGTGACGGTATCCACCCCGCCGCCCGTGCTGAGCGTCAGGTCGGTGCCCGCCGTGACGGTGTCGCTGAACAGGAGCGTGTCATCACCGCTGCCCATGCGGGTCAGGATGAAGGTCGCGGCGGACAACTTGCTGTCCATCGTGACGGTCGCGGCATCGGTGCCCGATTTCAGCAGGCTGATCGAGGTGCCCGCGATCAGGTCGCCCGTGACTTGCAGCGTTTCCGGGCCCGTCGCCTTGCTGCCGGTGGCCGAGGAGGCCGGACCGGCGCCAAGGTCGATCGACACCAGTTCGCCCGTGGTCACGGCCCCGTCGATCAGGACGGAATCCGTCCCCGCGGCCAGAGAGGCCGACAGGTAGGTGCCCACGTCGATGGAACCGACATGCGTGATGGTGTCATTGCCGGTGCCCAGCGACAGACGCGCGAAGGTGCCGGTTTCCCATGTGCCCGTCGTGGTCACATCGGTGCCCGCCTTGCCCGAGGCCAGAACCGTCAGACTGGTGCCCGCGACCAGCGGACCTTCCGTCAGTTCCAGTTGCTGGCGCAGGGACAGATCCCGCTCGTTGCCGATGTCGAGGTCGATGTAGATCGCGCCTTCGGTCGCCTCGATCCCTTCGGCCACGATCATGACGTCGGTTTCGACGCCGCTCTGCACGATGATGTTGCGCGTGGCGGTGATCGTGGTGTCGAAGTCGAACAGGTCGCG
>CAYVYH010000032.1:0-8031 GCA_964455155.1 uncultured Cytophagales bacterium
CTTACCCGACAAGGAATTTCGCTACCTTAGGACCGTCATAGTTACGGCCGCCGTTTACTGGGGCTTCTATTCAGAGCTTCAACCTTGCGGTTTGACCCCTCCTATTAACCTTCCAGCACCGGGCAGGTATCAGGCCTTATACTTTATCTTTCGATTTTGCAAAGCCTTGTGTTTTTGGTAAACAGTCGCCTGGGCCTCTTCACTGCGGCCTGCTTCTTGTCTTGCGACAATCTGCGAGGCACCCTTTCTCCCGAAGTTACAGGGTCATTTTGCCGAGTTCCTTGGCCACGAATCACTCGTCCACCTTAGGATTCTCTCCTCGACTACCAGTGTCGGTTTACGGTACGGATAGCTAACAACGTAACGATTAGAGGCTTTTCTTGGAAGTTTGATTAGGGTCATTATCTGCGCTCCAGAAGGATTGCAGTACTATCACTTTCGGCAGGCGTGAGGGATTTGCCACTCGCACCTATACCTACAGGCTTTAACCTCGTATTTCGTCACGAGGCAGACCTTTCACTCCTTCGTCCCCCCTTCTCTATTATTAGCTAGTATCGGAATATTAACCGATTTTCCATCGCTTATGCCGTTTGGCTCCAGCTTAGGGCCCGACTAACCCGCGGATGACTAGCATAGCCGCGGAAACCTTAGTCTTTCGGTGTAATGGTTTCTCGCCATTATTAACGTTACTTATGCCTACATTTTCTTTTCTAACCGATCCACAACAAGTTTCCTTACTGCTTCAGCTCTGTTAGAATGCTCTCCTACCCCCCATCACTTGCGCGATAGAGCCATAGCTTCGGTAATATGCTTGATGCCCGTTTATTATCGACGCCCTGCCGCTCGACCAGTGAGCTGTTACGCACTCTTTAAATGAGTGGCTGCTTCCAAGCCAACATCCTGGCTGTCTTAGCAACTGGACCTTCTTAGTTCAACTTAGCATATATTTAGGGACCTTAGCTGATGGTCTGGGTTCTTTCCCTCTCGGACTAGGACCTTAGCACCCTAGCCCTCACTCCTAAATAAAATTAGCAGCATTCGGAGTTCGTCTGGATGTGGTAGGATTTGACTCCCCCCTATCCTATCGGTAGCTCTACCTCTGCTAATATACATTTAAGGCTGCTCCTAAAAGCATTTCGGAGAGTACGAGCTATTTCCTGGTTTGATTGGCCTTTCACCCCTACCCACAGCTCATCCAAAGATGTTGCAACGTCTACTGGTTCGGCCCTTCACGTTGTTTTACCAACGCTTCAGCCTGGCCATGGGTAGATCACCAGGTTTCGCGTCTAGCTCCTCTGACTACATCGCCCTATTCAGACTCGCTTTCGCTTCGGCTGCTCCTTTAAAAAGGATTAACCTTGCCAAAGAAGACTAACTCGTAGGCTCATTATGCAAAAGGCACGCCGTCACCCCACAAAGGGCTCCGACCGCTTGTAAGCGTATGGTTTCAGGAACTTTTTCACTCCCTTATTCAGGGTACTTTTCACCTTTCCCTCACGGTACTAGTTCACTATCGGTCTCTCAGGAGTATTTAGCCTTACCGGATGGTGCCGGCAGATTCAGTCGGTGTTTCACCGGCGCCGACCTACTCAGGATACTGACTGGACTAGCTAGATTACTCCTAAAGGGCTTTCACCTGCTATGGCTTGCCTTTCCAGAACAATTTGGATTCTCTTGCTAGACCGTTGTGTCAGTCCTACAACCCCACAACAGCCGTAACTGCTGTGGTTTGGGCTGCTCCGCGTTCGCTCGCCACTACTTGCGGAATCACTATTGTTTTCTCTTCCTCTGGGTACTTAGATGTTTCAGTTCCCCAGGTTTGCTTCTCTATTTTGTAGAGATACTCCGGCTTCACCGGAGCGGGTTACCCCATTCGGAAATCCACGGATCGCTTCGTATAACCAATCCCCGCGGCTTATCGCAGTTTATCACGTCCTTCATCGCCTCTGAGAGCCTAGGCATTCCCCATACGCTCTTATTTACTTCTTGTAATACCTAACAACCAATGTTCACGCGCGAGCAAAGGCTCTAACGTGAACGTAGGATATTAGACTTTTATCCCGCTTTTACTTTTACAATATGTCAAAGAACACGACTGCTGGGCGCACATAAAAATGCCATATTCCAGCAAAATATTTTCAATGCGCTAGAGTTCCCGAGGGCTTTTGGCAGCATTTCATTTTTCTTCATCGCTGGTAGCAGAAAAAGCTACCTACCGAATTCATGATGCAAATCTAATTTATTTTTTATTACCCACCAACGCTTTCACCAAAAAACTTTGGGAGGGAGCTACATGCTCACTCCTGCATATCGCCATGAAGTCCCCAAGTTTAGCAAAGGATGATGCTCTCGTTGTACACACAGTATCGAGATCTTTGCATAGCACAAGATCCCTTAAATGAACATTTTCATAGTTAACAAGATAAAGTTTCCTGACGACCGTATTGGCTTATTCCCTTTTTTAGGAAGTATCCCGCCGGGGTGGCGCGCTTTCATTAAGCAATGGACAACAGCACCAAGCCATTGAGATATGCCCCAATTCGTAAATTCCCCGTACAACGATTTACTTTAGAATTATAAAGTAGAGAAAAATCCACGGCATTACATGAAGGGATCTCTGTGAAGGTGTGTATTCTTCTATAGAATCCTAATACCGCACAAAGATCTCGGTGTAGCACCGTCGATCGCTTACCCCGCCGTTGACCGCATCGAACACGCAGAGTTTACGCCCTATATCTTGGAAAATGTACTCTGTAAGCTATCTTTGGCCGTGGAAATCGAGACGCCTTACCAGTCTTTCTGGCAAATGCTTTTCGCATGAGCCATTACAATACAAGTCACCTACCTTCGCCAGTAACAGCTGAAGGCAAAGGTACTGAACACCCCGGAAGATGTCCTACTTGACGCATGGATTATGAAAAAAATAATCTCGCAACGGAAACTAGTCAGCGTAAGGAACACACAAGGAAGCTTAGGTTGACCTAATAAACAAGACCCCACACGGCGAGAATTAGTCGCCCCCAATCGTTAGTGAGGTGCCTCAAGGGTGGTGCACTGATGTAGTGAGTGATAATCAAAGACAAAGAAATGATTGACCCCAGATCGAATACCAGAAGACAAAACATCAGAGGCTGGATTACTGTTGCTTGTGGCGCCTTGTTTTACATGTATCAATTCATGATCCGTGTCTCTCCTAATGTCATGCATGAAGCGTTACTCGCTCATTTCGCAATCGACTCCGCCGGTCTTGGACTTATGGTAGGTACTTATTATTGGTCGTATGCAACGGCTCAGGTGCCTCTCGGTATTACAATGGATCGTTTGGGTCCGCGCTTATTTTTGTGTGGAGCAGCCTTCTTGTGTGCCATGGCCTGCTTTGTTTTCGGCAATACAACAAGTCCTTTGATTGGGGGAATAGCGCGATTTACAATGGGTATGGGGGCAGCCTGTGGGTTCATTGGAACAATCAAACTGGGTACAATATGGCTTGAACCAAAGCATGTGGCAAAAGTCACAGGATCTACCATACTCATGGGCACAACAGGTGCCTGCTTGGGAGGTGCGCCCTTGAAACTGCTATTGCACAAAGCTGGTTTTGCAATGACGATGCAGGTGTTAGGCCTGCTTGGTATTGGAGTGGGCATACTTATTTATCTGGTTATCGGTAAGCACAACGCTGTTGATCACCATGAAGATTTGCCTGATGTACAAGAAAATACACGCCCATTGACTAACGTCTTGCTCGTTATAAAGTCCACACAGACTTGGAGTCTAGCAGTTTATGGGATGCTCATGTACCTTCCAATTACAACCCTCGGTGTGGCATGGGGAGTGCCCTTTGTTGAACGCTTGACAGGTGTTTCCGAGAGTGCCGCTTCAGTCGTGTCAACCATGTTTTTTGGGGCGGCTTTTGGAGGTCCTGTATGGGCTTTCTTTTCCGACCGTATCAAAAGTAGGCGCATTCCAATGATGATGGGTTCCATCATTACCGCGATCGTCTGGTTGGTCGTTTTCACCGTAAAGTTGCCGCTCCATATGCTATATCTACTTTTCTTCATCGGAGGATTTGCGTACCCGGCAAAGAGCCTGGCATTTGCCAGTATTTGTGAAATTATGCCGCTGAAAATGAGCGGGGTCTCGGTCGCGTTTGTCAATATGATTGTGATGGCCGCGGGTATCATTTTTCACCCTCTTATTGGGGGTATGATTAATGCCCATTGGAACGGGACCATGCTCAATCATATTCCTTACTACTCGTTGGAAGATTATTGTTTTGCCCTCATCATTATTCCGGCATTGCTGGCTCTGTCTAGTGTCTTGCCCCTTCTTGTAAAAGAGACCCATCCAGATCATAAAGTACCCAAAGGATTTGGGTCTGTTATTGACACAGATGTACTATAAGGGATCAATACACCACTGAGAGAGTGTGTATGTATGATAAAAAACTCGAATAATAACCTGGGCAGTCGTCGTACCTGATCCCCCCTCTTTTGTGCTCAACTAAGCCTTGCTAAATTCATGTACCGTGGGCATGATGAAGGAGACATCAAAGTACCTACGAGCAGTACTTTGCCAGTAAGGAAGGGTCATTACGCAGCAACACTGTACTTCGTTTAGGTGTTCCGAAGTAATGATACATCAACACGTAGAGGTGGACAAAAAAGCACCGCCAGTGCCATAGCACGAAGACGAAACAGCGCTACAAGTAACAGAAAGATTGGTCAATGCATCATCTTCAAAACTAGCTCTTGCAATATTTGTTTTTCCGATGTGGCGGGGTAGCCTACTCCTTTGAGTTGCAAGTCTGCTTGATGCAGATGTTGAATGTTTTCGATCACCTTGGTGAGAGGGTAATTTTGCGCTGCCAGGAGATAGTCCCGCACAAAGTAGAGACTCACTTGTAGCACCTTTGCCAAGGCTGCTGCTGATTTGTCTTTGGTATGGTGCAGGAGTAACAGCTTACTGAAAAAAGAACAAAGTGAAGCCACCAAAGGAATAGCTGGATTGCCGCTAGGATGCTCTCCAAAGTGCAACACAATCTGGAGAGCCTTTGCGGGGTCTTTTTGGGCAAGAGCCTTTTGGAGCTCAAAAACGTTAAATTTTCTGCTGATGCCTACATAGGCCTGCACCATGCCGTCGTCAATTTTAGTGGCTTTACCAAGGTTGATCTGAATCTTTTCGAGCTCATTGACCAGCTTTGACAGGTCATTACCTATGTATTCCTGTAGCATCAAAGTGGCTTTTTCTGTTATACTCAACCCCTTCTCTTGTACGTAGGCAGAGATCCATGCAGCCACTTGATTGTCATACAACTTCTTGGCATAAACTAAAACCGCTTTCTGGTCCAATACCTTACTCAAGGACTTTCTTGGATCCAACACTTTATGCTTGTACGCCCAAACAAGCAACGTGGCGGGTTGGGGAGATTGTGTGTAGATCTCTAAAAGCCTCCTACCTTCCTCCTTATTAAAATCTTGTAGCTCTTGGGCTTCCTTGACAATAACGACCTGTCGCTCGCTTCCCAGCGGAAAACGCCTGGCATGGGCCAGAATTTCATGCATGGACTGATCTCTCCCATACACCACCGTCAGGTTAAAATCCTTTTCCGAAGCATTGAGTACATTTAGCTCTATGTAATTGACAAGTGTATCGATATAATAAGGCTCCTCCCCATGAAAGAAGTACACTGGGGCATATGTTTTTTGTTTGAGTGCAGTAAGGACTTGTTGAGGGGTATACGCCATGGTACCACAAACTTATACAGCCAAATCACATCTCACAAACGTACTTAAGATGCTTGTGTACGTGGCTCTGAGAACGGGTGTGCTACCGGAACTCTTCTAAAAATTACCCCCGGTTAACTACCTTTATGGAAAAAGAGGCCATGCGCGAGGAGTATCTAAAGCCAAACACACCCCACTCTAACAACATTGAAAAAGAAGTAGAACGTGCTTTAAGACCTTTGAGCTTTGCGGACTTTACGGGCCAAGAAAAACTGATGACCAACCTCAAGATCTTCGTTCAGGCTGCTCAGAAAAGACAAGAATCCCTAGATCATGTGCTGCTGCATGGGCCTCCAGGATTGGGTAAGACAACCCTAGCACACATCATTGCCAATCAATTAAATGTCAACATAAAAGTGACCTCGGGCCCTGTACTAGATAAGCCTAGTAACTTGGCGGGCTTGCTTACCAATTTGGCTCCGCACGATGTGTTATTTATCGACGAAATCCACCGTCTCAATCCAGTGGTAGAAGAATACCTCTACACGGCCATGGAAGACTTTAAAATTGATATTCTACTTGATTCAGGACCCAATGCACGCAGCGTGCAACTTAGCCTACATCCTTTTACACTTGTGGGTGCCACCACCCGCTCAGGACTGCTCACAGCACCGCTACGAGCGCGCTTTGGGATCAACACACGTCTAGAGTATTATGAGACAGCGCTACTTATCAAGATTATACAACGATCAAGTCAACTACTAGCAGTCAATATCGAACCAAAGGCAACATACGAAATTGCCCGCAGAAGCCGGGGAACGCCTCGTATAGCCAATAATTTGCTCCGAAGGACGCGTGATTTTGCACAGATCAAGGGGAGTGGTACCGTCACCATGGCCATCGCTCAAATGGCACTCAACGCCCTGGAGGTAGATGAGTATGGCTTGGACGAGATGGACAACCGCATCCTCACTACCATTATCAAGAAGTTTGGTGGCGGGCCTGTAGGCATTGGCACCATTGCCACAGCTTGCGGCGAAGAGGCGGAGACGCTAGAGGAGGTATACGAACCTTTTCTTATTCAAGAGGGTTACCTACAGCGAACATCCCGGGGCCGAACAGCCACAGAAAAAGCTTATCGACACCTAAACCTTGTTCCACCCAGCCACGCGGGAACACTTTTTGACTAAAACACTACCCAAGCGTGGATGCGGTCGCTTGCACTGAAGTGTAAGGAAGAAGCCGTACGTCATCCACGCCAATTTAGGCGGTCTTGATATCCTTGACGATGAGTAATGCATTCATTTCTAGCGAATAATGTTTCTTTTGTGCGTGTGTGACGGTTTGCCCATGTCTCACAACCACAAAACCATTTTTGATCGCACAAGAAAGTATCGCAGTATTATGCTCAACTACTGTACTATAAATACGAGACCCTTGCATAAAGGGCATAGAAACCTCCTGTATCCTCTTAAGGATAGTTTTTGGGTAATTGACATCTTGACTGTCCCCTTGTTGTGGGAGTTAGGGCCCTTTTGAGCACTTTTTCTCTGTTTTTACTATGCTTGGGACATGACAATCCCAGGGAATCTGTATAAATCGTGGGCGATGGCCTTTAAGACATGCTGCCCATGCGTCTTGGCTAACCCACATACCTAGCCTCCAGTCTACCAAACCAACGTTTAATGCTCCCAAAGACACGCTCTATCTGGTAGCGAAACCCAACTCTGCCAACAGGACATGTTGCGCGTCGCCTACAAGCCCCTTTAGGTGGTTCTTGTAAAGACTGTGATCGCTTTTCTAAATCCCCCATAATCGCTTCTATGGCTGAGCAGCGCTTATAGCATCGGCTTATGTCTATGAAGTGTAAGGACTAGCATGGAATTTTTCCCTGATATAATTACCGCTGAACCTTCCAAGCGATGTACACCACCACATTGCCCCCGACAAACTTTCCATGAAGACTTCGCTGCCAAATGCATATTCCTTGTGCACTTTTTCCTTGGCCAATACAGCTTACGGTGGGTTCATGGAGACCGTACACCTTGTGCTTATCTCCTCTTTGTTGACTGACAATACGTGCCATGATCTGTAGCATGAGTGCATTTAGCTCCGCTTTACCCAAATTGAGCAACTGCCTATGAAGATCGCGCACTTGGTGCCCTACTATGGTGAGAAGATTCTTCAAAGCCCGTTTGGCTTTTCCAGTATGCCTAGCTAGGTAGGCATGCACGAGGCGCTGTACGATCAACCGATGGCTCTGCCGAAGCTTAATCCCACAGCGTTTAGCCAGCGCATTACATATCTT
>CAYVYH010000033.1:0-1856 GCA_964455155.1 uncultured Cytophagales bacterium
AACCTCTGGAGACTTGCCACGCCGACACCATGGAAGAAGTCGTCATAGCAGTCACCGTTGAGGCCGCTGACATAGAGCCCTCCGGAGGAAAAACCCCCAACAATAACAGGGTACTGATCATCTACCAGCTCTTGGCATCGCGCGTAGGTCCAAGGACTGTCTGAGTAAAGACGCTCCCCACTACGCACATAGTGGGACAAAATAACAGTAGCTGCTTCTAAAGCACCAGGGAACCTATAAGGAAGGTCCGTGCGGCCCACATGCTGAGCAACCATGGCTTCATGGGCTGCCGCGTGATCCTTACCCTTACCCTTACTACCTTCAAGCACGCTGCGCGTCATCAACACCCAATAGGACTCACCAGGCGATTGCCCACCCAATACTTGCTGGACACTATCGCGATAGTAGCGGTACTTTGCGGAGTAACCTCCTTCTCTGGGACGCTGGATAAGCTCCCCAAGAAGGTCTAAGCTAAAAGGTTTGTCAGCTACCTTAGCCGGTATCAAAACCAACAGGTGCGTATCTCTGACTATTTTACCCGGCCAGAATGGGCAAGGGCTGTCCAACATCTGGTTGATGCCTGATGGGAGCAAGGGCTCCGTACCTACTTCCCCGAAGTACTCTTCCCATGATCTCGCACCAAAGGCCATAGCTGGAACCATATCTGTCCACGGGAACTTCCGGAGACCCGCCACACCATGGTAGTTATCGTAACTGTCGCAGAGGTCGCAGCAATCGTCGCTATTGACAAAAATACCTCCGGGGGAAAACCCTCCAACAACAACAGAATAGTTATGAACAAGTAACAGCCTTACTGACTCTCGGCACCGCGTCCAGGTCCGTGGACTATTTGAGTAAAGACGCTCCCCACTACGCACATAGTGGGACAAAATCGCAGTAGCTGCTTCCAAAGCACCAGGTAGCTCGTAGGGAACACCCGTGCGACTTGCATACTGAGCGACAAAAGCTTGTTGGTCTGCGTAATTCCTATTTCTACTACTTTCGAGCACTTTGCGCGTCATCAACACCCAATAGGAGCTACTAGGTGACCGATTACCCAACAATGCTTGGACATTGCTATCATAGTAACGGTACGCTGTAGGGCGTCCTGCGCCCCTGGGACACTGGATGAGTTCCCCAAGTAGGTCCAGATTGAAAGGCTTGCCAGCTACTCTAGATGGTATCAAAACCAATAGATGCGTGTCTCTGACCATCTTGCCCGGCCAAAATGGACAACGGCTATTCAAAATTTGGCCTATGCTTGATGGCAGAGAAGGCTCCGTACCTACCTCCCCGAAGTACTTTTTCCACGCTCTCGCGCCGAAGGCCATAGTTGGGATCATATCTACCCTCGGCAACTCCCGGAGACTCGCCACACTGCGGCTGTCGGGTGCACTGGAGTCGCTACCACAAGGGAGTTCCCCAGAAGAACAACTCCTAACGACATCGGGATACTGGTTATCTACCAGTTCACGGCCGGACGCTGCCTGCCACTGGCCTCTCTGCTGACTAAACGGAGGATGTTCATCGGAAGAAGAAGAGGAAGAAATCGTAAGGAGTCTGGGAGAGGACTGGATATCTAAAAAAGAGGTGTCTACAATATCTCTCCTGAGACTGGGTGAGAGCGCAATCTGGGTAGCCGAGGCGGCAAGACACTGGTGCGAAGATGGTAGTACAACGCTGCAAGCTGGGGTAGACGATGCACCGAGAGGCTGATGCTCTGATGGCTCGACTAGGGCCTCACTGGCCAATACGCCATGGTGCGCACCAGCACTTTCTTCGGAGGGGCCAGCATGTGGGGCGCTTGGCGCTACAACCGAGTCTTCACTGGAACCCTGCACACGGTCGTCTACCTC
>CAYVYH010000033.1:1956-3930 GCA_964455155.1 uncultured Cytophagales bacterium
TTGCCATGCAATAGCAAAAACGAGACAATATTACACAACGTGGCTACGTATCATCTCTGATCTCTACTCACCCAATACAAAATGAGCATATGGAACTGGCAGCTATTTTACTTTTTTGAAGAAGATCCTCGAAAGACGGCACTAAGGCTTTTACCTCGCCTTTAGTAATACTTTCTTAAACCGACTCCCTGAGAGCAGATACCGAGAAGCTACTACTTGCTACACAATAGCCACAACGGGACGATGGCAACATGGACTTTCAACCTCATTGGAAACCAAACAGCAGTACATGCTATCGCATGCTGCAAAGAGTGTTGCTGAAGTGAAAAATCCCCCCTCGGTCAACTGCTACGAGGTATTGAGTGACAACCTCACACGCTTTATAATACCTGTAACTGGCCATTGCAAAAGTACCGCGTCAAGACGCTCTACCTTCTCGACCTTGTAGTGGCTATCCCCCTGCGCTAAGCACTGTCGTAGAAACCATACAACACCGTGTATAACGCCTTTTTAAATTTGCCGCATCACTTGTTCAACTAAATGTTTGGCCTGAATTTCGGTCTCGGCTTCGGCATAGAGGCGAATGATGGGCTCTGTGTTGGACTGTCTGAGGTGAATCCATGCTTTTTCAAACATGATCTTGACACCGTCTTCTAAATTCATCGGATAAGCGCTGTATTGCTTCTTGATGGCATCTAAGAGCGCTGCTAACCCAGCATCAGACGTTAATTGTATTTTTTTCTTGATGAGGGTATAGTTAGGATAGTTCGCCCGCAGTGCTGAGGCTGTTTGTTGCGTGTGTGCTAAGTGTGACAAGAGCAGTGCAATGCCCACCAAGGCATCGCGACCGTAGTGCAGAGCAGGGTAGATAACACCTCCATTGCCTTCCCCACCAATCACAGCTTGTGTAGCTTTCATTTTAGCCACTACATACTGCTCCCCTACCGGTGTGCTGGTATGATGGCCACCATATGACACTGTGATGTCTCGCAACGCCTGGGAAGAAGATAAGTTAGAAACGGTATTTCCAGGTGTGTGACGCAACACGTAATCGGCAGCCACTACTAACGTATACTCTTCTCCCCAAGGAACCCCTTTTTCGTCAATGATCACCAACCGGTCTACATCAGGGTCTACCGCTATGCCTAGATCGTGATCACCCGAACGAACGGTATGAGACAGGTCTTCGAGATGAACCGGCAGTGGCTCTGGATTATGTGGAAACTGGCCATCGGGTTGGCAATGTAACGCCGTGACGTACGCAACGCCTAACGCTCGAAGAAGTTGGGGCACGGCTATGCCGCCTGTAGAGTTCACCGCATCCACGGCAACGCGGAATTGCCTAGCTCGGATGGCGGGCACGTCTACCAATGGAAGGGCTAAGATATCATTGATGTGTTGGGTGAGATAGCCCTCTTGCGTGGTGTACTGACCTAGCTGCTCTGTAGACACAAAAGTGTGGTCTTGCTGCGTAGCTCCAGAAAATACCTCGGCAGCAGCAGCGGCATCAATCAGCTCGCCACCGCCGTCAAGTAACTTTAACGCGTTCCATGCTGCGGCATTGTGGCTGGCTGTGATGACAATGCCGCCACAAGCTTGTTCTTGCGGCACAGCCATCGCTACAGTGGGCGTCGTAGAGAGGCCTAAGTCAATCACATCAATGCCTAGACTCTGTAACGTAGCACTCACCAATCGGCTGACCATGGGCCCGGAAGAACGCGCATCACGCCCGATGACTGCCACTTTTTTTTTGCCCGGCTGTTGGAGGAGCCATCTCCCAAAAGCAGCCGTTAGCCATACCACATCGATGGGGGTCAGTGATTCTCCGACTTTTCCGCCTATCGTTCCTCGAACTCCAGATATAGATTTAATAAGTGCCATAGGTCATGGGGGATTTGCCAATCGAATAGTGGGCCCAATTTACCTTGAATAAGGTAGAAACCATCAAAAGCACTGATCCAAAGGTAGCAGAGA
>CAYVYH010000033.1:4030-7065 GCA_964455155.1 uncultured Cytophagales bacterium
CATCATGAAAAATAAAGGGCTTGTCGTTTTCCTAACCGTTGTTATCTCCCTGCTTTGTTGCTACTACTTATCCTTTACGTATATCTCTGCCAGAGTGCAACGGCAAGCTACGCTTCATGCCACTGACAAGGAGGGTCACGTCGACTTTGCCGAAAAGCAAGCCTACCTGGATCATGCTTGGAAGAAACCTGTCTATAACCTCTTAGGGCTGAAATACACCTATGAAGAAGTGAAAGAAAACGAATTGGGCTTGGGCTTGGATCTGCAGGGAGGCATGCACGTAACTTTGGAGGTATCACCCATAGAACTCATCAAAAGACTCGCAGGGGGTAGCCAAGACGAAGCTTTCTTGGCAGTATTGGCGCAAGCACAAAAACAGCAACAACTGCAACCCCAAGTTTCCTTTACTACCCTCTTTTATCAAGCGTACCGCGCACAATGCCCTGGAGGGAAGCTAAGTAATATTTTCGCCACGGCAGCCAACCGAGCTCGTATTAGCTATGAGTCAACAGACAAGGAAATTATAAAAATTCTTGACCAGGAAATTGACAAGGCTATCGACCGCGCTTTTGAGATTATCAGAACAAGAGTTGACCGCTTTGGCACTTCTCAGCCCAATATTCAACGCCTACAAGGCACCGGGAGAATACAGATAGAACTACCCGGCGTCAACAGTCCAGAAAGAGTCAAAAAATTACTACAGGGAGTGGCTCAGCTTCAGTTTTGGGAGGTTTATGAAATCCCAGAATTGAGCGAGGCGCTGCAAGCCATCGACAGTTTGCTGGTGGCAGAACAAAAGGCAGCTATGCCTGTACAAAAAGCACCTACAGGTCCTCAGACTACCCCTAACAACGACCAGACAGAATCACCAACACAAGGGGTAGTCACATCGCCAGAAGACACCTTGTCCGTGTCTCCGCTTTTCAGATTATTGAAAAGGGAATATGGTTTTGCTTATGCAGTAGATGACGTGGCAACCATCAATAGCATCTTTGCCCGTAATGACGTGAAAGCGCTCTTGCCCAACGATTTGCAATGGCTATGGGATGTAAAACCTCATACAACGCCAGAGGGTATAGCAGTAATGGGCCTTTATCCTATCAAGCAACGCCGCAGTGGCCAAGCTGCTTTAGAAGGCGATGTCATCACAAATGCACGCCAGGTGTTTGATGAACGTGGCAAGCCTGCTGTGAGCATACAGATGAATAACAGCGGGGCCAGGGCCTGGAAAAAGATAACCGCCAGTAACATCGACCGGCGCATTGCCATTACCTTAGACAATCATGTGTATTCAGCGCCAGTAGTCAACACAGAGATTCCCAGCGGTAACTCCCAGATTACAGGCAACTTTACCCTTGAAGAAGCCAAGGATTTGGCGAACATTCTCCAAGCCGGCTCCCTACCGGCCCCTGTTAAGATTGTTGAAGAGGCGATCATTGGCCCTACTCTTGGCAAGCAGGCACAAACAGAGGGCATTGCTTCCATGCTCTTGGGGCTCGGACTAGTCGTTTTGTTCATGGGCTTTTACTATGCCAAAGGAGGATTGATTGCCAACCTAGCACTCCTCTTCAACATCCTATTCATTATGGGTATACTGGCGCAGCTCAATGCGGTCCTGACCTTACCCGGAATTGCAGGCATTGTGCTCACCATTGGTATGTCGATCGATGCTAATGTGCTGATTTTCGAACGCATTCGTGAGGAATTGCAATCGGGGGCACTGATGAAGATGGCGATTGACCGTGGCTATCAAAAAGCCTACAGCTCTATCATCGATTCGAATGTCACTACTTTTTTGACGGGCGCTATTCTGTATGTGCTCGGTCAAGGGCCCGTGCGCGGCTTTGCTACTACTTTGATGATTGGCATTGTGAGCTCTTTTTTCTCTGCAGTGTTTATCACACGGGTGGTCATGAACTGGATAGTCGACCGCGGTCAAGAAAATCGCCTCACTTTCTCTTTTGCCTATAGTAAAAATTTACTGAGCAACTTCCGCATAGACTTCCTGAAGATGCGTCGCTTTTCCTACGCAGTTTCGTTGGTCTTTATAAGTATGGGTTTTGTCCTCATGGCACAACAAGGTGGCCTTAATCTGGGTGTTGACTTTACAGGTGGAAGGTCCTACGTAGTGGCTTTCAGCCGGCCTATAGAGCCTTCGGTACTAAAAACCCAACTAGCTGAGTACTTCAGTGATCAGGGTACAGAGGTGAAAACCTACGGCGCTAATAACGTACTCAAGATTACGACTAGCTACTTAATGCAACATGAGGCCGAAGAAACCGATGTAACTGTACAACGCGCCTTGGTGCAAGGGATCCAGAACCTTACGGGGCTCACGTATGCCGACGACACAGCAGCTGTCCAGGAAGGCACGTTTACCATTGCCAGCACTTCTAAGGTGGGAGCTACTATTGCAGGCGATATTAAGTCAGCTGCCCGGCAATCTATTGTCTCCGCTTTAATCATGATTTTTCTCTACATCCTGGTGCGTTTCCGAAGCTGGCAGTTTGGATTGGCAGCTGTGATCGCTTTGTTTCATGACAGTCTGGCTGTATTTGCTTCCATGGCTATGGCCAGGGCTGTGGGCTACGCTTACGAGGTCGACCAGGTGTTTATTGCTGCTATCCTCACCGTCATCGGCTACTCTATCAATGATACAGTGGTGATATTTGATCGGATTAGGGAGAGACTAACTATGAAAACAGGGAGCAGCTTCCAGGGAGTGGCCAACCGTTCCATCAATGAAACCATGAGCCGCACACTGATCACTTCCTTGACCACGCTTATTGCCGTAGTAATTTTGTTCATCTTCGGCGGTGAGGTGCTGAGAGGGTTTTCTTTTTCGCTGATGGTAGGCATCATCTTTGGCACGTACTCCTCCATCTTCATTGCTACACCACTGGCTATTGATCTTTCTAAGATCTCTCTTGGCAAGAAAACCTTTTCACAGAAATACCACACGAAGAAGGCGTAATCCATTCTGGCATGGCGTATTGACTAGCTACCTCGTCTATGGTTCGGAGCATGTGCCCCCG
>CAYVYH010000034.1:0-6998 GCA_964455155.1 uncultured Cytophagales bacterium
CTGGGTTGGGGACGCGAGAACATTCTTCGCCTACATGACTTGGTCCATCCAAGTATTCGGTCACCACTCGAGCCTTCTCCCATGTGCATACAAGGGTCCTGGGAGGGGTTTGAAATCCTAAAGTCTGTTTGCTAACTTGTTGTCTTCGTGATGTTAAGGTTCTATTCTTCTCTTCTGCTCTGTGCCCGACTGCAAGACGCTTTTTAGCATGTCTCGATCGTGTTTGCCGGGACAAGATCAACGATGTCAGCATGGCTTTTTGCAAGCATGTGTGTAACTGTAATATGGTGAGGCGAGCGGTCTACAGTAGGGTCTTATTGGTTGCATTTGCGTTACTCTCCGCTTCCAATATATGGGCGCAAGATATGCCCAGGGAGAGGACCGATGATTTCATCATGCACCATGTTAGGGATGCACATCATTGGCACTTGATGACTGTTGGCCATACCCACGTCACTCTTCCCCTGCCTATTATCATTTACGCAGTAGACAGCGGCTTGGAGGTGTTTTCCTCTAGTTGTTTTGTAGATATACACCACCAGCGTGTACCCTACAAAGGCTATGTGCTCAATGATGACGAAAAGATTACGGCGCTAGACCAAAGTCGTGCTTTTTATGATCTATCTATTACCAAGAACGTGGCGTCCATGTTGGTCAGTGTATTGATACTGCTGTTTATTTTCTTGGTTGCTGCCCGACGCTATAAACACAGTCCACCAATAGCGCCGCATGGTTTCTGGGCGTTGCTAGAGATGCTCATTTGCTTTGTCAGAGACGAGATAGCTATACCCAATATGGGCAACAGACATTATAGGCGATTCATGCCATATCTGCTCAGCATGTTCTTTTTCATTTGGCTCAATAACTTACTTGGACTGCTGCCCGGTGCCGCTAACGTCACGGGTAATATCTCTGTAACCTTGGTGCTTGCCCTGTTCACTTTTGTACTTACCAACCTCAGTGGTAATAAACACTACTGGGGGCATATTCTGAATACACCTGGTGTGCCCAGATGGCTGGCACCTATTATGATTCCTGTGGAGCTACTCGGTCTCTTAACTAAGCCTTTTGCACTCATGGTGCGGCTATTTGCTAATATCACTGCAGGTCATATTATTTTGTTAAACATTATTGGCCTGGTGTTTTCTTTAAAAAGCACGTGGGTAGGGCTCATTAGCGTTCCTTTTGGTGCTTTCATGTTTTCACTTAAGCTGCTTGTTGCTTTCCTCCAAGCCTATATCTTTACACTACTTTCGGCTATCTATCTGGGTGCAGCGGTAGAAGATCATGAACGGGAAGAAGTAGGCGGCTAGCATTTTTGTACTTGTATCATTCCTAAATAGATTATTTATGTTGACGATGATGTTATTGATGGACGCAAGCCTAGCACTTTTAGGTGCAGGGGTGGGTGCCGGTGTAGTTACCTTAGCTGCTGGCCTTGGTATTGGAAAGATCGGTTCCGCTGCCATGGAGGCTATTGCAAGACAGCCAGAGTCTAGCAGCAAAATACAAACGGCCATGATCATTGCTGCTGCCCTGATTGAGGGAGTTGCTCTGTTTGGGGTGTTGATCTGTTTATTAATTGCCACTAAGTAGTCTTTAGTCTTTTCACCATAGGGGCGGTTACTGAAGTTTCTAGCTCGCTTGCTCTAACTGTGACGGCGCATGAGTCTGATTACACCTGATTTTGGACTTTTTTTTTGGCAGACGGTAACGCTACTTGTCGTTCTGTTCATCTTAGGCAAGTTTGCCTGGGGGCCTATTCTGGATGCCATCCAGGAACGAGAGGGTAGTATTAAAGCGGCATTACAAGCCGCTGAGGCAGCCAGGGAGATGGCTGCGCAAGTTCAGGCCGATAAGGAAGCATTGTTGAGAACGGCCTATATAGAACGAGCAAGGATTATTGAGGAGGCGATAGCAACCCAACGCTGCATCATCGATGAAGCCAAAGTAGCGGCCGAAAGGGTAGGTGAAAAAATGATGGAGCAGACTAGAGAACGCCTAGCAAGAGAGCATGAAGCCTCCCTAAGCACGTTACAAAACCTAGTGGCCACATTGTCTGTACAAATTGCAGAAAAGCTGCTGCGCAACGAACTGAAGCAGCAGCACACACAAGAAAAGTTAGTTCAGCAGCTCATCAAAGAAGCCCATTGGGGATGAGGAGAAGTCTGAGAATTGACCAAAGGCGACTGGCCAGCGTGCATGCGTTCTAGCGAGAAGATCGTGTACTTGAGTAACATGCAGAACTGTTGATAATCAACCAGTAAATAACCGGGCTGTCACATGAACAAAGTTGCTTCTAGGTATGCAAAAGCCCTGCTCCAGCTAGCCATTGAGAGAGATGTCCTAGAGCGTGTACGCGCAGATCTGCTCAGTTTTGACCAGATCTGTGCTGCCAACAAGGGCTTGGCTGCTACACTCAAAAGCCCTGTGATCTGGTACGAAAAGAAACTGACGATACTGAAAGCCATTCTTCAGCATCATGTACATGGCCTTACGCTTAACTTTTTGGCTATGATTACTCAAAAATACCGGGCGCCCTTGCTACCTGCTATCATCCGAGCCTTCTTGACCCAGTATAACCAGCACCAAGACATTCAAATAGCCCAGGTCTTCACTACATTTACGCTGACTAGCCAGCTCACCTTGCAGTTGCAGGAGATCGCACAAAAAATATCCCCGTGCCGACACGTTATACTCGAGCAACACGTCGATCCAACCCTCATAGGCGGTTATGTGCTACAGGTAGGAGATAAAAGGTTTGACCAAAGCTTGCGCAAAGACCTACTTACGCTACAAAAGCATTGTGTGACGGAAGGGTATTAAAAAAATGATGCTGCGGGCATCCGATACATTGAATCACTTAAATCATCCTATCACTCGATGAGTATACGACCTGATGAAGTAACTGCCATACTTAAAGAGCAGCTTGCTGGCCTGAAGACTGAAAGCGAACTAGAAGAAGTGGGTACCGTACTGCAAGTGGGAGACGGTGTCGCTCGCATTTATGGCCTCATGAAGGTACAAGCCGGTGAGCTCATAGAATTTGAGAATGGTCGCAAAGGCCTTGCACTAAATCTCGAAGAAGCCAGTGTAGGTGCTGTGGTGCTTGGCACTACGCAAGGCATCAAAGAAGGCTCCACCGTCAAAAGAACGAAGCGCATTGGAGCCATTAACGTGGGCGAGGGGTTGCTGGGTCGTGTTGTGAATACCTTGGGGGAACCTATTGACGGGCGCGGGCCCATTGAGGGGACGTTACTTGAACTGCCGCTAGAAAGAAAAGCGCCTGGTGTCATCTATCGTCAGCCTGTCAACGAACCGCTACAAACGGGTATCAAGGCCATCGATGCTATGATTCCTATTGGAAGGGGGCAGCGAGAGCTCATCATCGGCGATCGGCAAACCGGGAAAACAGCCATAGCACTGGATACAATTATCAATCAGCGCTCTTTCTTTGAGCAGGGTACTCCTGTTTACTGCATTTATGTGGCGATAGGGCAGAAGGCTTCTAACGTGGCGAGTGTAGTAGCAACTTTAAAAAAGCATGGTGCTATGGCATACACCGTTGTTGTGGCTGCCACTGCAGCTGAACCCGCTGCGCTACAATGCTATGCACCTTTTGCTGGGGCTGCTATCGGGGAGTACTTCAGGGATACGGGCAGGCCAGCGCTGATTGTTTACGATGACCTGTCCAAGCAAGCGGTAGCTTATAGGGAGGTTTCTCTGCTACTGAGAAGACCTCCGGGAAGGGAAGCCTACCCGGGTGACGTATTCTATCTGCACTCCAGACTTTTGGAAAGAGCTGCCAAAATCAATAATAACGATGCCATTGTTCGGCAGATGAATGATCTGCCCCCCGCACTACAAGATAGGGTCAAGGGAGGAGGATCCTTAACGGCTTTGCCGATCATCGAAACACAGGCCGGCGATGTCTCTGCTTATATACCCACCAACGTCATCTCAATCACTGATGGCCAAATATTCTTAGAGAGTAACTTATTCAACGCAGGTATCCGTCCTGCCATCAACATAGGTCTCTCTGTGTCTCGTGTGGGAGGTGCTGCACAAATTAAGTCAATGAAAAAAGTGGCGGGCACCTTGAAACTAGATCAAGCTCAGTTCCGGGAGCTAGAAGCTTTTGCTAAGTTTGGCTCTGATCTTGATGTGGCTACACAGCGGACGATTGATAGGGGGCGTAAGAACCAAGAGATACTCAAGCAGGTCCAGTATACGCCAGCACCCGTTGCGCAACAGGTAGCAGCGCTATATGCCTCTGTCAACGGATATTTGGACAAGGTACCCATAGCGCATGTACAAGACTTTGAAAGGATGTATATGGAGCTCTTGGAGTCCCAACATGAGGAGACCTTAAATAAGATTGCGGCGGGCAATTGGAGCGACGAGGTAACTACAGTCCTCATGGCAGAGGCCAAGGTGCTTGTGCAGCGGTACCAATAAGAACAGATGAGGTAGCAGGCATATCCATATTGGAGTCAACATCAACTAGGCCTCTAAAGAGGAGGTTCACTATAACCCGATGCATTACGCTCATCATGCCTAATATTAAGGAAGTAGTTAATCGGATCAGTTCAGTCACTTCTACCCAGCAGATTACCAAAGCCATGAAAATGGTGGCCGCTTCCAAATTGAGTAGAGTGCAACATCAAGTCATGCACATGCGTCTTTATGCCGAGAAGCTTACTGCTATGCTGGAAAATGTGACAGCCGGTATCGGTGTAGACTCACTACCTTTACAGCGCTACTCAGAAGAACGTCCGGTACAAGCATTACTACTCGTGGTGATGGGTTCAGATCGAGGGCTTTGTGGTTCTTCTAATGTGAAAGTCTTTAGGAAAGTGCTCCACTATATCCGAGTAGTAGCACATGACTTGGATCCAGCGCAAATAACGGTACTTCCGATTGGCAAAAAAGCCCTCACGTTCTTCAAAAAAAGCGTGTTCAGGCTTATTCCAGATTATGCAAGCCTCCCGCACCACTTGTCCTTTGAGCATGCTAGCCCGGTGGCTGATTTTCTCTCAGATGTCTTTTTGAAGCACACGTATGATCGAATCTTATTAGGCTACAACATGTTCCAAAGTGCTGCTACCCAGATACCTGTCGTAGAGCAGTTCCTGCCTATCATGAGACCTCCTACCAATACCGAAAGTCAGGAAACATTAACCGACTACATTTACGAGCCTTCCAAGTCGGCTTTGATGGACGTGTTGCTGCCACGCGCCCTGCAAGTTCGGCTTTACAACGCACTGCTAGAATCCAATGCCTCAGAGCATGGTGCTCGCATGACGACTATGAGCAAAGCTACAGACAATGCTGAGGGGTTGCTTAAGGCGCTGCGGCTTACCTACAATAGAACACGGCAGGCAGCGATAACGCGGGAAATTGCCGAGATTGTAGCTGGGGCAGAGGCACTTGCGGTATAAAAAGGTGTACGTCGTTTGGGGTTTAGCGCAGTGCTGAATTCATAAAAAGGGCCATTGCTGCCATACATTCCGGTTACCTCGTCCTCACGCGTTTTCAGTCGGTGATCATGAAGAAAATTATTCATTTAGCAGATCAAAGGGGACATGCCAACTATGGTTGGCTTGATACCCACCACACTTTTAGCTTCGGTAATTACTACAATGCCTCTCGCATGGGCTTTGGTGCACTTAGGGTACTGAATGATGATGTTTTGCAGGGAGGAGGTGGATTTGGTGAGCATGGACATAGCAATATGGAAATTATCTCGGTGCCGTTGCAAGGTGCGCTTGCACATGGTGATAACACGGGCCACACAAGCGTTATCCGAACTAACGATGTGCAGGTCATGTCTGCTGGTACGGGCATCATGCATACCGAACGCAACCATTCTTCCCATGAGCCAGTCAGTTTCTTACAACTTTGGGTACTTCCTGAAGCACAAAACGTATCGCCTCGGTATGCGCAAGGCAACTTTGATCCGAAGACCTGGGAAAATCAATTTGTCTTTTTGGTAGTGCCCAAACAGCATCAGGGTAAGTTGTGGATTAACCAACAGGCGTTCATTGCCCGAGCAAGTTTAAAGGCAGGCGAGGCGCTGAGCTATGCATTGCAGGTGCCCGGCCATGGTGTGTATGTATTTGTAATGGAGGGTCAAGTCAGTATAGCAGGGGAACTACTAAGCAGGAGGGATGGCATAGGGATAACAGGCACCAACCGACTGGTTTTTCAAGGTATTGAAGCTTGTGACGTGCTACTTATTGAAGTGCCTATGTAGCCTCCGTGACTACTAACAGGGCGCGAAGGGTTATCAAATTATCATGTATCACTGCGTGCCCGTGTCTCGCACTTTATAGATGTATTCCCTCACCGTAAGCGTCAGCTACAGCCTCCATAATGGCTTCGGACATAGTGGGATGGGGATGCACGGTTTTGATGATCTCATGTGCTGTTGTTTCTAGCTTTCTAGCAGCTACCACCTCTGCGATCATTTCTGTTACATTAGCTCCCACCATGTGGGCCCCTAGCCACTCCCCATACTGGGCATCAAAGATAACTTTTACAAAGCCTTCCTTGACACCGGCTGCGTTGGCCTTTCCCGAAGCAGAGAAAGGGAACTTACCTACCTTAATTTTGTAGCCAGCTGCTTGGGCTGCCTGCTCAGTATAACCTACAGAAGCTACCTCTGGCTGACAGTACGTACAAGCAGGTAGGTTGTGGTAGTCTAGGGGCTCAGGGTGTAGACCTGCTATCTTTTCTACACAAACAATGCCCTCAGCAGAAGCTACGTGGGCTAGTGCAGGTCCTTTCACTATGTCACCAATAGCATATATACCCGGTATATTGGTGCAGTAAAAGTCATCCACAAGCACTTTCCCTTGGTCAGTAGCCACTCCTACCTCTTCTAATCCTATATGCGCTATATCGGCCACAACGCCCACAGCAGACAGCACTATATCACTGACCAGGTTTTGTATTTCCCCCTCTTTGGTTTTGACTTGTACCTGGCATTCCTCCCC
>CAYVYH010000035.1:0-2500 GCA_964455155.1 uncultured Cytophagales bacterium
AAAATATCAAGCGTTAAAAAACAATGGGATTGTCTGTTTGGCATTCAGTTCTTCCCCCTTGTCAGGGCCAGCATGTGCACCTAAATTAGTGCTTCTTTTTGTGAATCAGCTCATCGCAACGAGCACAATGGCCTAAAAACCTATGCACCTACCCAGTCTTACGTTGTGTAGCACACTAGACAACCTGCCAGCTGTTGCAGAGGCTTTGTTGCGCCATGCTGGTGAGACAAAGGTATGGCTGCTAGAAGGGGCCATGGGTGCTGGGAAAACTACCGTGATTAGGGCGCTTTGCGCGCAACTAGGCGTTTTAGATAATGTGACCAGTCCCACTTTCTCGTTGGTGCACGAATATGCCACGGTGTCTGGAGAGGCAGTTTATCATTTCGATTTTTACCGGACTTGCCGAGAGGAAGAAGTACTGGATTTGGACTGTATGACATACTTTGAGAGTAGTCGTTATTGTTTTGTCGAATGGCCGAATAAGATTTCTCATTTGACTCTTCCAGCATATTGTAAGGTCAGTCTTGCCGTTCAGCCTAATGGCAGCAGGGTATTTCATTTGCAACTAGGCGAGGACCACTCGCTAGCACCTAAGGAACGTCTGATGACTTAGGCGGCTGTTATTTTGGCCATTTGCACATGTTGCGACGTCCCCCTCCCATGTGGGCGCTATTACTTGTAACACATCAAAAATTTGTATAAAATTGCTGATGTTTTTCTTAACCTACGTCAGCCATGAAAAGAACGTACCAGCCCTCCAACACGAAACGCAGGAATAAGCACGGCTTCAGAGAGAGGATGACTTCGGCCAACGGCAGGTCTGTGCTTGCTAGAAGGAGAGCCAAAGGTAGGGTCAAACTCTCCGTCTCTGATGAATCACGCCACAAGCGCTAAGTCTTTTGATGGCACATATCGCAGTCTCTCACCACTTATAAAGGGTCAACTATCACTACTTCATCGCATGGGCGTCTAAAAAGCAGGAGGTTGATCGAGAGGCTTTTTAGTCAAGGCAAGGTCCTCCATTTATATCCTTTGCGTGTAGTGTACATGCTGCACGATGCGCTTCCTACCCATCAGGTTTTGTTTGCAGCATCTAGTAAGAAGATCAAGAGTGCTGTTGCCAGAAATAAGCTCAAGAGAAGAATGAGGGAAGCCTATCGTCTGCATCAACAGTACTTGTCGGATGGTGTGCCCCCTTATTTTTTGATAGGCTATCTCTACATTGGGACTGGTAGGCCGAGCGACTTCCAAACTTTACAGGAAAACGTTGTAGATTCCCTTCTCTATTTAAGCAAGCTTCATAAGAAAAATGACCATGATTCCCTACCGACGTAAGTGGCGTTATTCCGTTGCCCTGCTGCTCTTGTCCCTTGGCATATTGGTGGGAAGTCAGCTACAAGACAAGTACTTCAAGCTGAGTAAGAATCTTGAAATATTTGCCGATGTGCTCAAAGAGCTGGATGCCCATTATGTAGATGAGATAGACTTTGATGCGCTTGTCCAGGTGGGGCTTGATGCCATGTTGTACTCGCTAGACCCTTACACCACTTTTCTCCCTGAAGAAGATGCAGAAAGTTTAAAGACCTATACTATGGGTGAGTATGGTGGCATTGGTGCAATCACTAGTAAAAGGAAAGGGAAAACCATTGTCATCATGCTCTATCAGGGGTGCCCTGCGCACAAGGGGGGGCTACGTGTGGGAGACGAGATCAGCCAGGTCAATGGAGAGGATATGGCTGATCATCCTATCGAATATGTTAGCAGCTTACTCAAAGGTATGGCCGGTACTTCTGTACAGCTGACCGTCGTCAGGCAAGGTATACAAGAGCCACTGGTGTTTACGCTGACTCGAGAGCAGATAGTGCTTAAAAATGTGTCTTACTATGGTCAAGTACAAGAGGGCATTGGCTATATCAGATTGACTGGTTTTGCAACCCACGCTGCCGACGAAGTACAAGCGGCGCTGGAAAGCCTCAAAGCAGGCGGTATGCAAAAGCTAATTTTGGATCTGCGGGGTAACCCAGGAGGCATCTTGGAAGAAGCCATTAAGGTCGTGAACCTTTTCATAGAGCAAGGCCTTATGGTGGTAGCTACCAAGGGTAGAGTCGCTTCTCGCGCTAAAACCTATACCACAACGCAGCGTGCCTACGACGCAACTTCGCCTATCATTGTGCTGATCGATCAGAAGAGTGCTTCGGCCTCTGAGATTGTTGCGGGGGTAATACAAGATTATGACCGTGGTGTACTCATTGGCAACAATACCTTTGGAAAAGGCCTTGTGCAGACCACGAGATCTTTGAGCTATAACACACAGCTTAAACTTACTGCCTCCAAATACTTTATTCCCAGTGGTAGAAGTATTCAAAAAATTGACTATAGCTACCGTCAACAAGAGAGTACGGCAGGGCAGGTGACTGATATGCCTGACAAGGTATTCACAACCCAAGCAGGGAGGAGGGTTGATGATGGGAATGGCATTACCCCAGACCTTGAAGGAGGT
>CAYVYH010000036.1:0-6636 GCA_964455155.1 uncultured Cytophagales bacterium
GCCAATGTGCGTAAAAATATTGTCAATTTTATATTGCCCCTCTGGCTCTGGGGAATACCTCAAAATGACCCCCAAAAAAGCGCCACAGGGGATCGTGCACCTTTTACGCAAAGGACTTTACTTTTGCCAGAAGCGCTTGTACCATATTCTTGGAACCAATGTACAGTGGCACACGTTGATGGATAGCTTGTGGCCGCATAGTCAGTATGGCTTGCTGTCCGTTGCTGGCTGCACCGCCGGCTTGCTCAGCTATGCAGGCTAAAGCATTACACTCGAGTACTAGCCTCAGCCTTCCTTCAGGGTTTTTGTGAGTGGGGGGATATAAATAGATGCCTCCTTGACTCAAATGTCTGTGAAAATCAGCTACTAAGGCCCCCATATACCGCGCAGCATAACCATCACGCCTACATCGTCGAATATAATGCTGTACATAGTCAGGGAAAATGTCAAAGTAACCATCGTTGATGGCATAGCTTATGCCATCTTGGGGCATTTGTATCCCTTGGTGAGTTAAAAAAAAATCCCCCACAGCGGGCTCGTAGGTAAAGCCGTGTACACCATGGCACGCCGTGTAAACGAACATGGTGGAGGTGCCGTACAGGATATATCCAGCAGCAAGTTGTTTTTTCCCTGCTTGCAAGACGTCTTCTTGTTGAATGGGTGTGTATGAGGGGGAACGACGTTGGTACACAGAAAATATGGTGCCGATAGCAGCATTCGCATTGATATTAGAGGACCCATCTAGGGGATCGAGCGCGATGATGTAGCTTCCGCAGTTGTTGGGAAATGTGATGATGGTTTCTGCTTCTTCTGACATCACTGCGCATACTTCCTCTGTTGTTGCGAGTATATGTATAAAACAGTCATGCGCCATCACATCGAGCTTTTGCTGCGCATCGCCAGAAAAGTTGTAAGTCCCTTGGTTACCCATCATGCCTACAAGGCCTAGTTTTCTGACTACCTCGTTGATCATTTTACTGGCCGCAGCAATGGCGCGCAGTATACGTGGCAAAGATTTGGGGATATCAGGAAGTTGATGTTGCTCTTCTCGCAAGAACTGAGCTAAAGAAGGCCCTAAATCAGGTATGATATCGTTAGGCTTTTTGTGCATAAACATGATGGCTCGATACGGCACTATGCATGATCAAATTCTAAAAGCTACCGCGTAGCTTTACATCGCAGTAGTAGTTTGTGACATAGTATATGAAAGTATTTAAGTTTGGTGGTGCTTGTTTACAGCATCCCGAATCAGTGAGGAAGCTTGAGCAATTGATCGCATCAGAGCAATCCCGCCCTTTAATCGTCGTGGTCTCAGCTATGGGCAAAACTACTCAAGGTTTGGAAGACATCTTCCAAAAGAAGGTAGCTGCCCAGCCCTATGACGTGGCTATACAGCATCTCTATCAGTTTCACCAAGATATCATCGATCATCTCTTGCTCCACCTGCGACAAGAAGCGTACTGTGCATTGGCACGATGGCAAGAACAGCTTGTAGCAACACTTTCCCACGTAACAGCCGACGATGCACTGTCAGACAAACTTTATAGCAAGGTAGTGGCCGGAGGAGAACTAATCGCCTCTCAACTCATTAATTGCTATTTACAAGAAAGAAACGTGATTTGTGCATGGCTAGATGCTAGGAAATGTATTAAGACCAACGGCGCGTTTTGCAACGCACAGGTTGATTGGGCGGCTACCCAACATTGGGTTAAAGCAAGCATGGGGCCTCTTTTGAAGAAAAATCAAGTCGTACTTACGCAAGGATTTATTGGAAGTAATGACAAAGGAGAAACTACGACCTTAGGCAAGGAAGGGTCTGATTTCACGGGTGCTATTCTGGCCGCTACCCTGGGAGCACAGTCCTTAACTATCTGGAAGGATGTACCAGGGATTATGAGTGCAGATCCCAAGTTGTTCAAACAGGTAACTAAGTTTGAGCATATCTCTTACAGAGCCATGGCCGAAATGGCCTTTTACGGAGCCAAAGTCTTGCACCCCCAAACTATACAACCCTTGGCTACGCACCATATTCCGCTTTATATCAAGCCCTTCCATCGTTCCCATGAAACAGGAACAGAAGTCGCCGATGGGCTTGCTCGAGTAGGACACCCTATCTACACCTTACGGAAAGACCAAACGCTGGTTCAACTCAGTCTGGAAGGCTTAACATTTTTTGACGAGGAACATCTGCGGGAAGTGTTTCATCAGCTCATGCACCACAACGTGCATACAAACATGCTGGAGAGGAGTGCGTACACGCTGTCCATCTGCCTGGATGCCGGCCACAGAGGATTTATCGCTCTGTTAGCAGCACTGAACCAGAAATTCAGGACACACTGTCATGCACGAGTGCACCTGCTAACGGTTATTGGAAAGGACGAGCGCCTACCTGACACATTCCTACAAGGTAAGACGACCCTACTGTCACAACAAAATGGAGACGTCTGTCAGGTAGCATTTCAGCATCAACAAGAGGAAATGTAAAAGGGCCAGGGCGCCGCACGACACCACTCAAAATACAGCCCTAGTATTCGTCCTCAGGAAAGAAGAAATCTTCCTTAGTAGGATAATCAGGCCATATCTCCTCGATGTTATCGTAGGGCTGCGCATCGTCCTCTAGGCTCTGCAGGTTTTCTTCCACCTCCAACGGAGCTCCCGAACGTTTTGCGTAATCAAGAAGCTCTTCTTTTGTGGCCGGCCAAGGAGCATCATCTAGCCAAGAAGCCAACTCAAGGGTCCAGTACATGGGAACTTGTTTTGGTTATTAAATTGAGTAAACCGGTTTTGTAATTAGTTAGCATTCGTTTCAAACGAATGTAAACTTAATATTTTTACCACATTACAAGCAATAGGCGGTAATATCAATTTTACGCTCCGAGGACCTGGTGCTGTAACCATTGTCTGGGTCTAGTCGGTAGTGCTTGCGTCAGATACTCGACTTAGCTGTGTCTACCTTACCTGGTAGTTGAATCATTGGATGGCGCAAGTCGAAAACTACGGCGGTGGTGCGGCGTAGTCCCCAACGTTTGTATAGCTCGGCGATGTGTGCGTGTGGGATACCCTACATTGCTCTCCCAGCCATAGCCGGGGAAGTCTTGTGCCAGTTGTTGCATCATCGCATCCCGGTGCGTCTTAGCTAGCACGGAGGCAGCAGCAATGGGTGCCAAATTGGCATCGCCCTTGACAATGCATCGGTGTGGTATGTTGGGATAGGGCCGAAAGCAGTTGCCATCGATGAGCAACAGGGCGGGTAGCGGCTGTAGCCATGCAATGGCACGATGCATGGCCAAGTATGAGGCTTGTAAGATGTTGTACCGGTCAATTTCTTGTGTGCTTGCTTCCCCCACGGCCCAAGCCACCGCTTGCTGCCGGATAATCTTGCTGAGTAGTTGTCTTTGTGCTGATGTCAGCTGCTTGGAATCATTGAGTAGGGGATGAAAAAAGTTTTTTGGCAAGATGACTGCTGCTGCCACTACTGGACCGGCGAGGCACCCCCGTCCTACTTCATCGCAGCCTGCTTCTATTAGCGTATCAGAAAAGAAAGGTTGTAGCATACTGAGAGTATGGCATGTCATGGAGATACTCCGGGACATATTTGTTGAGAAAGAACGTCATTTCTGCTGTGGCAAAGTACTGTGTTCAACGCTCATCCCCCACTGTGCAGACACGGTCGAGGAGGGCCCCAGGCTAATCCTGCTGTGCAGCACCCACAATCATTGTTGATGACCGTTGTGGTGCCTGTGGTATCGCTACTAAGTTAACCTGTACTGTTACTATGCTACTAGGGCCTATAGCATCCCACCAGCGCAAGTGAACCTTGTATTTCCGATGAAGCAGCCAAGGAGCCTTCCGCAGATGTACGCATTGGCCTGTGATTTTTGATGTGAATAAAATGTAATTTTGTCAGTCTCCGGCCCACCTGATCGTTTGATCAGTTTCAGATTGGGCATCCTACGGCGGTGAATTTCCTCTCGGTATGTTTTGGCACAGTATGTGATATACACTGTGTACGGACGGACAATCCTAAAGAATCATCTTTAAACCTTAAAATGTATATCAACTATGAGCAACGTACATATCAAACCTTTAGCGGATAGGGTGTTGGTCATGCCAGCTCCTGCCGAGGAAAAAACAGCAAGTGGTATCATCATTCCTGACACGGCCAAGGAGAAGCCACAGAGGGGCAGGGTGATAGCTGCAGGTCCAGGGAAAAAAGACGAACCCATGATGGTAAAGGTAGGTGATCATGTGTTGTACGGTAAATATGGAGGCACAGAGATCACCATAGAGGGCACTGATTACCTCATCATGCGTGAGTCAGACATTTACGCAGTTATATAACCTAGTGGGCTTCTCAGGAATTTAATTTTTAACCTAAAAAACGATCAACATGGCAAAAACTATACTGTTCGGTTCAGAAGCACGTGAAAAGCTAAAAAAAGGTGTAGACACCATGGCCAATGCGGTGAAGCTTACGCTCGGGCCCAAAGGTCGAAACGTCATTTTAGATAAGAAGTTCGGGGCGCCCAGCGTTACCAAAGATGGTATCTCTGTGGCCAAAGAGATCGAGTTGAAAGACAAGGTGGAGAACATGGGTGCTCAGCTCGTCAAGGAGGTTGCCTCTAAGACAGCAGACAGTGCTGGAGATGGTACGACTACAGCCACGCTACTTGCACAATCCATTTTTACCAACGGCATTAAGAATGTAGCTGCAGGGGCTAATCCTATGGACCTGAAGCGTGGTATAGACAAGGCTATTATAGCCGTTGTAGAGCAGCTCAAAAGAAATTCTAAGCCTATCAGTGGCTCCAAGGAAATTGAGCAAGTAGCTACCATATCGGCCAATAACGATAGCATGGTTGGGAAGATGATTGCCGATGCTATGGATAAAGTGGGCAAAGACGGTGTCATCACGGTAGAAGAGGCCAAAGGAACAGCCACGGAAGTAAAAGTTGTGGAGGGCATGGAGTTTGACCGTGGTTACCTCTCGCCTTACTTCGTGACCAACACAGAGAAGATGGAGACCGAGCTCGACAATCCTTACATCCTGATCTATGACAAGAAGATATCTTCTATGAAGGAGTTGCTTCCCCTCTTGGAAAGCGTATCCCAGACTGGAAGGCCCTTGTTGCTCATCGCAGAAGATGTAGACGGAGAAGCCTTGGCAACGCTCGTGGTCAACAAGATACGCGGGGCACTCAAAGTAGCCGCTGTTAAGGCACCTGGCTTTGGCGATAGAAGGAAAGCCATGCTTGAAGATATAGCAGTGCTTACAGGAGGTACCCTGATTTCTGAAGAGCGTGGCTATAAGCTAGAAAACGCCACTTTGGAGTATTTGGGTACTGCCGAAAAGGTGAATATGGACAAAGAGCATACCATCATTGTGAATGGCAGCGGTAAGAAGGCGGACATCCAAGCAAGGGTCAACCAACTGAAAGTCCAAATAGAAAATACTACGTCAGACTACGATAGGGAAAAGCTCCAAGAGCGTCTGGCCAAGCTTTCAGGTGGCGTAGCTATCCTCTACATCGGAGCAGCTACCGAGGTTGAAATGAAGGAGAAAAAAGACCGCGTAGATGATGCCTTGCATGCTACCAGAGCAGCTGTACAAGAAGGCATTGTGCCAGGAGGAGGTGTTGCTCTCATCCGCACTATGGGTGCCCTGAAGGATGTTCAAGTAGATAACGAGGACCAAGCCACCGGTGTTTCTATCGTTGAGGCTGCCTTAGAGGCTCCGTTGAGAACCATCGTAGCCAATGCTGGAGGAGAGGGATCTATCGTTCTACAGCGTGTCAGGGAAGGCAAGGGAGACTTTGGATACAATGCCCGAACAGATGAGTATGAGAATCTGTACGAAGCAGGTGTTATCGATCCTACCAAAGTGACTCGGTTGGCATTAGAGAACGCAGCGTCCATCGCTTCTTTGCTCCTAACTACCGAGTGTGTGGTAGCAGAGGAACCAGAAGACGAAAAATCTGCTCCCTCGATGCCTGCGATGGGTGGTGGCATGGGCGGTATGATGTAATCAACTACCCTATGTTGTGTTGCAGCTGTCAAAGAACCTGGGTCCGGAAGGCCCAGGTTCTTTGATTAAACGGCCTTTCCAATCCCTATGTTTCCCCCGACCCACTGGCACAAACGGTTGACTTATAGATGTTATTCAAGCCAATTATATGGCCATCTCTTGTGATTGCATGACTATATGGCAGTAATAGAGTGCGATTCCCATGACTATTTAGCCACTATCATTGCCAGCCTTGAGATGCTTAGTTGGCACAGCAAAATAGGCAATCATGGGGCTGCCGCCCACGCATGTCGGGAGGTAAGTAGCTGCCCTATGCTGGCAACATCAAATCTGAGGTCTTTGCACAGCGAATTACGAATGAGGGCACATTTCAATAGCTTGATGCCGTTGCCCATTGCCCGATAGACACGTGCTATCCCCGGATTCTCCTAAAGAAAGGGGGGGATAAACCAATGTGAGGATTGTCAGGGAACATTTCTCGTTGGCTATAGCAATATTCATTCAGATGATCCCATCCCATGCAAAGGATTCCCTTTGCATGGCTTATTGTCGATAAGGAATAGGGACGTTCTTTGGTAGATTCAAGTTATTGTCTACCAAGGTATTAGCCC
>CAYVYH010000037.1:0-6515 GCA_964455155.1 uncultured Cytophagales bacterium
AGGTAGTCCAAACTTAGATAAGCCATATCTACTGTATACCCAGTTTTTCCTCAACCGGAGCAAAGAGTCCTTGTATACTGACGGACCCAGCAAAGTCAACGTGTCCGCCTTGCGAAAAGCGAGATGGGGCTGCGCATAGATTTTGTTGACGGTTGGTACCATGAAGCAATTGCACCCAGACAAAGCCTATACCCGCTATACCCATTTAATAGCGATTCAAAGAGCGGCTCTTTCAACGTCTACCAACCGGCCACTGCTTTGGACAACGAGCCAGGCCAGCGCACTGTGCTCCATCATTGCTTCTTGCTCTCATGTTTACACTTCCTACATGGCGTGTGCCAGGAGGACGGCAGCCTTATCGTGGTTTGCTCTTTGCGGGGGCTTGAGGCAACCAACAAGCACCTTCGCCGTTGTCAACCGTCCGTCCCATTGGGTCCTCAAAACCCAGCACACGATCCCATACTACCTAAAAAATACAGTTGGCGTACTACCGTTTGCTCATCAAAGCACCCAGAGCGTTCCATCAACGCTCCGAGTGCTGACAACGCACTTCACTTTGCAAGGTACACGTCCTATATTGCGCAATCTCACTTTATATAGGCAGTCTGACTCGTGAATGATACAAAAATTATAGTCGTTTCCGGTACTAACAGCAAGAATTCTCTGACCTCCCAGGTGGCGGACTATTACGCAGGGCTCCTACACCAACACGGCTGTAACAACCAGGTGTTAAAGCTCACCGACTTGCCTGAAGACTTCACGGCCACTGCGTTGTACGAAAACAACGGGAAAAACACTGCATTCAACCGTCTGCAAGCGATCATGGAAGCCGCACAAAAATACGTCTTCATCATTCCCGAATACAACGGGTCCTTTCCTGGTGTTTTCAAAGCGTTCATCGACGGACTACCATTTCCTAGTACGTTCAGAGAAAAAAGGTGTGCCCTGGTAGGTATATCTCAAGGGCCTCAAGGAGGAGCGTTTGCCATGAGCCATCTGACAGATATATTTCACTATCTAAGAATGCATGTTTACCCACTCAAGCCTAGACTTAGTGGGATACAAGACAGCCAATTGAACACTATTTTGTCCAATGAACGGTATACAAGACTGTTAAAAGAGCAAGCTCAGGGAATGGTCAATTATTAAGGCCGAGCGGCCGTGTGACACTGCATGAATTGCCCATGCGATGGTCAATTCATGCGTTCTCTTTTGCATCGATGTTCTTATCGTCATCAAGCTGGTAACGGACAATCTCTCGCTCAGATAGGTTCCCTATCGGCTGGAATTGAATCTCTTTTCTGAGATAGGCTGGTACTTCTAACCATTCTTTGAGTTTCTCCTCACTCAGCGTTGCCCCTTGCCTCATCGCCAGTTCGTCAACTCTTGCTTGCGCTCTTTGGTACAAGTACTGCTTTTTCCATTCCAGTGTATCGAGTGGTTGTAAAGCATCCAATGGTCCTGTGGTTCTATGCCTGCGCGTCCTTGAGCGGGTAGCCACTGGGATCGGGGAAGACATGCGCGACTTCTCTCCCACAGCCTGTCGGCTGGATCTCCCAAAGAGATGAGTTTGTGAGTCTGGTGGCAGCATCTTGGAAGAAGCTTGTATCGGATGTATGCTTGCCTCACTTTCTTCTTCAAAACCTGTAGCAATCACTGTCACTCTCATGTGTTCCTCCAGCTGAGCGTCAGAGCCATGCCCAAAGATCATTTCCGCATCGGTACCAATCTGGTCTTGGATATAATCTGTGATGGTAGTAAGCTCATCCATCTGCAGCGCTGCTTCTTCACCCGAAACAATAGAAAGTAATATCTTCTTAGCACCGTGTATGTCCTTGTGGTTCAATAAGGGAGACGATAGCGCTGCCTCAGCAGCCCTCAGAGCGCGCTCTTCCCCTGCTGCCTGGCCCGACCCCATGACCGCTGCACCGGCATTTTTCATCACGGTCTTCACATCTTCAAAGTCTACATTGACATAGCCGGGGACCGTGATAATTTCAGCAATACTCTTGGCAGCAGTCGTGAGCACATTGTCGGCTTGCGCAAAGGCATTACCAACCGACAAGTTGCCCAGCACCTCCCTGAGGCGATCATTGAGGATGACCAACACGGTGTCACAATGTTGTCGCAGTTGCTTGATCCCTTCTTGGGCCTGCTGAAGCTTCTTCTTTCCTTCAAAAGAAAAGGGCTGTGTCACAATGCCTACCGTCAGTATACCCAACTTTCTAGCTATGCTCGCAATCACGGGGGCAGCACCCGTGCCTGTCCCCCCCCCCATACCTGCCGTGACAAAAACCATTTTGGTAGCATCGCTGAGCAGCTCTTTGATATCATCCTTGCTCTCAAGGGCTGCATTTCTACCTACTTCGGGGTTAGCGCCAGCTCCTAGTCCGCCGGTAAGATGTATGCCAAGCTGTAACTTGTGCTGTATAGGACTATTCTCTAAAGCCTGCGCATCGGTGTTACAAACCACAAACGACACATCTTTGATGCCCCGATTGTACATATTGTTCACGGCATTGCTGCCCCCTCCTCCTACACCAATCACCTTGATGATCGACTGGCGATGCGTGGGCAAGTCAAACCTGTAGGTGTTCTTTTCCATATTTCAAGAGGGTTGTGTACCACGGATGATAAAGAAAATAGCCATAGTCTCTAATATCCTTTTTTGCTATCATAATCATCTATCAACAGCCCTTTGGTCTTGTTCAACAGCCTCCTAAAAAAGTCAGGAGTCTGTTTCTCTTTTTTGTTGCTCTGCTTGAAATCCATACTAACAGCACCCTTCGAAGCTCTGTAGTATTCTTCCCGGTAATCTAGTGCTTTAAACCCTGCTAACACCAAGCCTACACCCGTGGCATGCATGGGGCTCTTGACTTCATCACGTTTTCCCTTGCCTAAGTGCTCATTGGGATATCCTATCCTTGTATCTAGCCCTGTGATGTACTCAAAGAGTTGCTTGACATATTGCAGTTGTGCTCCGCCACCAGTAACCACAAGACCTGCAGCAAGCCTTTCCTGAAATCCTGATACGATGATCTCTGTATGAATCAGCTCAATGATCTCCTCCATTCTTGCCTCAATGATACGAGCCAGGTTTCGCACAGAGATCTCCTTGGGGGGGCGACTTCTAAGACCTGGAATAGTAATGAGTTCATTAGCACCTGCTTCTTCGGCAATGGCCTTACCAAACTTGATCTTGAGTAGTTCTGCCTGATGCTCCATGACCATGCAGCCTTGTTTGATGTCTGCAGTAATAATGTTGCCCCCAAAAGGGATCACCGTGGTGTGGCGTATAATCGCATCATGAAAGATAGCAATGTCTACCGTGCCTCCTCCAATGTCTACTAAGCACACACCTGCTTCTTTTTCTTCATCGCTCAGTACCGCGAGACTCGAAGAAAGGGGCTCCAAAATAAGGTTGTCTACAGACAGCCCTGCTCTCTTGACACACTTGTACACATTGTTGATGGCACTGGTCTTGGCCGTGATGATGTGAAAATCTGCTTCGAGCTTGACACCCGACATACCTACCGGATCTTTAATGCCTTCTTCATAATCCACCGTGTAATTTTGTGGCATTGCATGAATAATCTCACTTCCTGGTGGCGTGACAATTCTATACATGTCGTTAGTAAGCCTAGCCACGTCTTCTACCGTGATTTCTTCATCTACAGCTTCGCGGGTAATGCTCCCCCGATGAAGCGCGCTTTTGATATGGCGACCGGCAATGCCTACGTTCACCACGTTGATGTCAATGTTGGAACTATTTTCTGCTTCTTTGACAGCTTTCTCAATGGCAGTGACCGTCTTATCGATGTTGGTCACCGTGCCTCTTACAACACCGTCCGACACAGCTTTACCCATGCCTAGGACTTCGAGCTTGCCGTACTTATTTTTTTGGCCTACAAGTACACAAACTTTGGTAGTCCCAATGTCAAGACCTACGATGATTCTGTCTTCTTCCATACTTCACTCACAGACTATCTGGTTGTCAAATTCAATATTGACCCGCTTGTAGGCGTTCCATCCTTTGTAAGGGACGATTTTCTTGTAAAAAAGTTTCAACTTGGTTAGCTTCTTCTCCTTGGCTTCGGGGAGACCAAACTCTATACGCTGTCCACCGATTTGCGTGTGCATGGTGATCTTCCCCTTTTCATTAACATGCATATAAACAATCTGAGCACGCCAGAATGGATCACGGTCAATATAGTTCAATAATGCCAGCAACGCCGCTCCATGGGTATGCTCTTTGAGGTTCTTTTGGGTACCTGGTCGCTCTATTTCAACCAAAATTACCCTGGCTGTATACCGGTCTGATAGCGCCAGAAGCGTACCATCCTCATCGATATACTGACTCTGCTGGTGCGGGTAAATTGTTCTAGCAATGGGCCTCCTGGGAGTGATGGCTATCTTAAGGTCTCCCCTCCAAGTTTTGTAGGCAATCCCTTCACGTACAAAATTATGTGCCTTGACGACACTTTCAATACTCCGAACCTCCAGCGTCTGCAAGGGAGTACCCAAGATGGGCGTCTTGGTATGGGCAGTAATTCGCCGGAGCAAAGCCTCTTTTTCAATGAATTGCTGCTCCTCCTCACCAGCAATACCAATAACGATGTTTTGGCATACCTTTTCTGCCTGTCTGGTCTCAGCAAATACAACAACCAACACTAACAACAGACCACTGAGGGGGAGTCTCACTCCTCTAATAAGTTGTCGGATCTTAAGCACTGTCGCAAAGTAGGCAAACTGATGAACGTCACACCTACGCAAAGGTAAGCCCACAGGTCGAATTCAACCAATCATCCCGGCTAGGTAAAAGGAGAAGTCAACACTGCACAAAAGCAAAGAACAATAGCCAAACCATAACAAGTACGGGGAGTAGGATAGGTACTGAGAAACGAAGGATGTAGGTAAAAAAAGAAGGCATGTGCACACCCAATTGCTCGGCAATCGCCTTGACCATAAAATTAGGCCCGTTACCAATATAGGTCATGGCGCCAAAGAACACCGAGGCGATAGAGATGGCCTTCAATTGCAGCACGGAGTTGTGAAAAACCCCTCCGGCAGCAAATGCTTGGACATCTGTTACAGCAGTGACACTGGCTCCACAGGTGGCCATACTGGCCGCAGCAAAGTTGAGGTACGTGGGCGCATTGTCCAATACAGATGAACAGATACCAGCACCCCAGTATAGTGTGTTGTGTGTGATGATTCCCTGGCCCATTGCAGACCCTGCAAAATCACTGATCCACTGTAACGCAGGCATCATAGTGCCAAATATACCCACGAAGAGCACTGCGACCTCCCAAAGAGGAGCACCACTGAATGCATTCTCCTGCAGCGCATGTCGGTCTGCATAGTGGTAAGCAAGCCATGCCACACTCAGGAAGATGAGCTCCCGCACGAAGGAGAATGCATGATGACCATAGTGAAGCACAGGAACCCAATCAAAGATATTAGGATCTATAAAAATGGCACCTATGATCATGGCAAACCAAACAAGGTTATGCTTCCCTACCAAGCGCAGAACGGGTTGGTTCGGATCAATCGTTGCTTGCGTTACATTGCGGGCGTTGTGCCTGTCCAGGCGGTAGAACACTACACTCAGTAGCAATAACGCAGTCAACCAGGGCAATAGATTGTGCTGCAGGGTCCAGAAAAAGGGAACACCACTCAAAAACCCCAAAAAAAGCGGTGGATCGCCGATAGGTGTGAGCACACCACCCACATTGCTTACCATAAAAATAAAGAAAACGATGTGGTATGCTTGGATCTTACCCTGGTTTAGCCGCATATAGGGTCGAATGAGCAACATGGAAGCCCCTGTTGTACCAATGAGATTGGCTATGACGGCCCCTGTGAGTAGCAATCCCACGTTCACAAAAGGTGTAACTCGTCTGTTCACCACTATCAAAATACCGCCAGATACTATGTACAAAGCCGTTATCAAGGCGATAAACTGCGCATACTCCATCAAAACTTCTACAGGCTTCGCCCAATCGTGCAGCACTACAGGGTAATAGGCAACTACCAAAGTCGACAGCAGTATCGCCACTTTGGCATAGTGCTGATGCCAAAATTTTGCATACAACAGCGGCCCTGTAGCGATCATCAGCAGTAACACAACGAAAGGAATCGCCAGCCACCCCGGAGGCAGACCGGATTGGCCTTCTGTAGGATGGCTACCCATGACTGCCACAGCGGTATTGGGTTTGACAGACTCTTCAGCAGCATCCCATGTCTGCACCTGAACTACCACTTGCTGTGGCACCAGAGCACCCGCCCTTGCCACAGGGCTCACAACGAACCACAGCAAGCACACGACAGCACAAAAAGAACTTCGGCGAATCAATGCTACCATAGGACTAATTTATAGTCATTTGACTCGACTATCAAGGATGTGATTGGGCATAGCGCATCCAGTAGGAATAAGGTGGGGAAGACTTGAGCACCCGCGACTAACGGATGACGGGTGTCAGATTCCTGGATCTGTAACATACACTTGATTTTGT
>CAYVYH010000038.1:0-4853 GCA_964455155.1 uncultured Cytophagales bacterium
TACAATCTCTCTGATATGGGGTCGAAGACATGGTCAATGATACACTGTCTGCGAATGCCTTTTGTGGTTTGCGTGTTGAGGATACTGTGTCTGACCATAGTACGCTGAGCCGTTTCAGAAGTGAGCTATCAGATAAGCGTGCCATGAATAGGCTGCTTACTAAACTGAATAGCCAATTTGAGCAACATGGGATTACAGTTCGGAAAAGCGGCATGATAGATGCCCCCATCACGCCCACTCCCCAGCAATCCCATAGCCACTCTACGTACGTACTGGAAGAGGACCCAAACACCCCTCTAACGAAAGGGTCAAAGCCAGAGAGGGGTAGACCCAGAAGCCTGCTGGGTGAAGGAAGGAGTTATCTATGCGAGCACTACAAAAAAGGGGGTAAGGTTACATAAGGACAGGACGTTATCAGCAGCAAAACAACTTGTCTCGCATGGTATCACCATTTATCGTGAGGACCCGAGGGAGTTCATTCCCATACTCGAACCAGGTTAACCAGGATGACCCGTCAAGAGGAGTACTGAATAGAGAGGGGTCACTTTTTTAAAGATTTAGAAGACCCGGCACTACGCCGCTGCGCATGTATAACGAATAAAGTACAAAGGATAATCATAGCGGCTCCCCAATAACTATTTCTAGTAGGCAAGTCACCAAAGAACACGTACCCCACCACCGTAGAAATAAGTAGCTCTAAATAACGGAAAGGCGCCAACGAAGAGACAGTAGTTAGTGTAAAGGATTTAAGTAAAAAGTACAAAATCAAGTTGCTGCCAATGCCTAAACCTAGAAGCCATAGCAGTGTATACCCTGTAGGCATATGACCAACATACATGGCTGGCAAGGCCAACAATAGAGTAGCAGTTAGTGTAGAGTAGAAAAGCATACACAACATCGATTCTTGCTCAACGTATTTCTTATTGATAATATCTAGCAACCCAAATAACATAGCTGCTGAGATAAAGAGTACAAAAGTACTGCTGAAAGACCAATGAATGGGTGGTAGGACTAGTACGATGCCTCCAAAACCCATAAGCGTAGCAATCCACATAGACCAGGTAACAGATTCCTGCAAGAAGATAGACGCTAGCAGCAACACAAAAAGAGGTACCGTAAAGCTCATGATGGTCGCAGTAGTTACAGGCACTTCCTTAATGCTGTGGCTCCACAAACTCATGGCTATGAAAAGTAGCCCACCTCGCACAACATGCAGCCAAGGTATTTGGGTTTTGAAAGATACGCTACCTTGGTAGAGCATGAACGGCAGTAAAGTGACTGCGCCAAAGAAACATCGAAAAAAAGTGACCTGCCAAGGACTGATATGCATACCAACGTACTTCGTAATCGCATCATTACCACAACTCATGATGAGACTCAGCACGAACCACACGACAGCTTTGCAATAATTCAAGCGTGGCCTGTCTACAGACTTGCTTGTTTTACTTACCATGCGCAAGAGCGTGGGCAGTAGACAAATGGGTTTGACGAAAAGAGCGCGTAATCCAGCCTCCTCCAACCACATCATCGCCTTCATAGAAAACAGCAGCCTGGCCAGGTGCTACGGCATGTACGCCTTTACCAAAAAAAACCTTCATAGTGTCTCCCTCTTGTTCAATTACTGCCGGTGTACCAAGATCATTGTAACGCACTTTAGTGACCGTATCCAACCTTTTTCCCTGCAGACTAGTATACTTGCTCATATTCAGCTTATTTACGTACATACCGTCTCTGACCAGTGCATCGAACGTACCAAGCACTACTTGATTTTTCTCTTTACGGATTTCTATTACATACACAGGATAACCCAGTGCGATACCCAGCCCTTTCCGTTGTCCGACTGTATAAAAAGGGTAGCCTTCATGCCGACCCACTACAGTTCCATCCTCTAGGACAAACTCTCCGCCCTTTACTTGCTCTTCCAAACCTGATACCCTCCGCTTGAGAAAGCTTCTGTAGTCATTGTCAGGCACAAAGCAGATCTCGTAAGACTCCGGTTTGTTAAGCAAGTCTTTAAACCCCTTTTTTTGGGCAAAAGCACGTATTGCAGACTTAGTCAAGCTTCCCAAAGGGAGCATGGTCCTACGCAAACTAGCTTGCGAAACCCCCCAAAGTGCATAAGATTGATCTTTGGTACGATCCTCACCTTTGGAAATGATGTAGCGGCCATTGTCTTCACGAAGCCTGGCATAGTGTCCCGTAGCAATGTATGCACAATTGAGTTTATCTGCCCGCCTCAGCAGTGCATCCCACTTAATATGCGTGTTGCACAGCACGCACGGATTAGGAGTTCTGCCTGACAAATACTCCGACGTAAAATGGTTGATGACATAATCACCAAACTCCTCTCGGATATCAAGGATCAAATGCGGGAAACCTAGTTCAACGGCAATATTACGCGCATCATTGATAGAGTCTAAGCTGCAACAACCTGTTTCTTTTCTACTAATACCACTATTCGCATAATCCCATGTCTTCATCGTAATACCCACGACTTCATAACCTTGCTCATGCAGCATCACTGCAGCCACGGAGCTGTCTATCCCACCGCTCATGGCTACCAATACACGTCCTTTTGTACCCATTTTTATCTTGCTAATCTGGTCATTCTCCCCCAATATACTAATTTCGTGCTCGTACAAGCGTGTCATTTCCCACACAGTGCGTAGTAACATGCTACTTAGAACCCTCGTCAAAGTCAGTGCAATTGACAATCTACATGATGCCCGTTATTGTGCAGGCATGGGTGTATCGATGATGGGCTTTGTAGTAAGTAGTGAATGTGTACACTATGTCAATCCAGAGCAATTCAGGGCTATTACCCAATGGATTAAGGGAGTATCTCTCATAGGAGAACTCAACACGACTGACCTAGCAACTATTCACCACACGCTTGAACGATATACACTCGACGGGTTACAGTTGAACTATCCTATATCTTTGAAAAGTATTGCCCGCTTGGAAGTTCCTGTTTTACTCAAGATCAGCCTCCAAGGCAACGAGGAACTGACATCGCTGCATGATCTCATGAATACTTATGTACCCTACGTTAGGTACTTTTTACTCGAAGCTGCACCCACTCAAAAAGTCGCTATCACTTCCTTACAACCTGTGATCTATCGCCTGGCCAATTACTTCCCCATTTTACAAGGGTTCCATATATCGGTAACAACACTCCCTCGCCTACTTGGCACCAAGATTCAGGGCATTGTCTTGCAAAGAGACATAGCAACCCAACCTGGTTCTAGAGATAAAGACGCTGATGCGTTGGGTGATATTCTAGAATATCTTTCTACAGAGTAGCTATAGGCGCAGGAGAGTTGATCAAAAGGTATGCTCTAGGTATTTGCAGCTCCTGCCACGACACCCATCTTGCAGAACTTTTCTATGCGTTGGCTGATACGTTGCTCAGGGGAGCACTTGCCAAGGGTCTCAAGCTGCCTTAAGATTGCATTTTTCACTGCCTCTGCCGTGCTTGAGGGGTCCCTATGTGCGCCACCCAAAGGCTCTGGAATAATTCCATCAATCAAATTTTGCGCAAGCATATCCCTGGCTGTCAATTTCAATACTTCAGCTGCTTGCTCCTTATATTCCCAGCTTTTCCAAAGGATCGAAGAGCATGACTCTGGAGATATCACCGAGTACCAAGTATTTTCCAGCATCAGCACCCTATCCCCTACAGCAATGCCCAGCGCTCCTCCAGAAGCACCCTCGCCGATGATAATACAGATGACGGGCACGCGAAGGGAAAACATTGTTTGGATGTTGTGTGCGATGGCTGCTGCTTGCCCTTGCTCTTCCGCTTCTAAACCTGGATAAGCTCCCGGTGTATCGATGAGTGTTACGATAGGCTTGTCAAACTTCTCTGCCAACTTCATAAGCCGCAGGGCTTTTCTATACCCTGAAGGGTTGGCCATGCCAAAATTTCTTGCCTGTCGTTCTTTTGTATTCCTACCTTTCTGATGCCCAATAAACATAATAGTTCTTCCTTCCACTTTTCCTAGGCCACCTACGATGGCACCATCATCTCCCATGGCACGGTCTCCGTGCAGTTCGATAAATTCTTCGGTCATGTAATTGAGGTAGTCAAGCGTGTAAGGCCGATCAACATGCCGTGACAGTTGTACACGTTGCCATCGTGTTAGGTGCTGAAAAGTAGATATTTGTAGGGCCTGAATTTCTTGTTCTAGCTTCTGAATAGCTTTGGTTAGGCTACTAGCTCGCTTTTCAACCACCCTCTCTTTCATAGAAGCCAGTCTTTCCTCAAGTTGTGCAATGGGTTTCTCGAACTCTAGGTGCATGGATGAATTGCTTGGATATGCAAAGCTAAAATGCATTGGGGCACAAACATAATCTTTCTGTTTTAAAGTCAGCAGCAGATAAGATAATTGATAAGGCCGCTTGCAAAGAAGCACTAATTCCCTAATTTTGACTGCTTCAATGAGTGTCACAGCACCTAAGCAAGTCACCCGTTGTAGTGTTGGTCCGGTAGTTCAGCTTGGTTAGAATGCCTGCCTGTCACGCAGGAGGTCGCGGGTTCGAGTCCCGTCCGGACCGCACCCCGCTTGTATTCGCCTTTTAGGTATATCTGATTTTCTGGCCGCAAACTTCTGAAAAGGTTGCTTGGGTTCGAAATATTGAATAAAAAGTCAACAACGTAAGTCGAAGCACTAGTTACTCTGGCACTGGTTTGGTACAATATCTGGAAGAGCTTTGAGGCGTGGTCGTGGTCGGCACGACTGGCTATCTGTTTTCACTTCTTCTCTGCTCGCTGGCTACACGTATCCGTAGGAACCCTGGAAGTTTTCAGCACGCCGCTTATTCTTTCAGATGCAACGACCGGTTTCACCGCT
>CAYVYH010000039.1:0-4590 GCA_964455155.1 uncultured Cytophagales bacterium
GGCGCGGTGTGCACGTGAGATAGACCCAATAGGGAACCACGTACTTTTTCTTGGCAAATCTTTTCGCACCCAGCTTTTTTGAGGGTATCTGAGGCCTTTGCATGGCAAAGCTGCGCATTAGAGTACGGTTCAATAGTTGAGCCTTAAGAAAGGGTAATTGATTCGAATACTAGCTTCTTGTGCATATTTTTATGAAAAATAGGGTAGCAAAAAATGCAAGGAACCGTTAAATTAAGCGTAATACCTTGCAGAAAATTAGTCTGTTATGTTAGAACAATCTCCTGATCAGGGGCAAACCGATCTGTTTAAAAACCTGCTTGCCCATCAGTTGAATTCTCAGCACCTGCTCTACCTATTAGCGCAAGCCATCTCCTGGAAAAAACTAGAAGAAGCCTTCGCTCTATGAGCGCGCGGGCTTACCGAGTCATCCTATTAGAAAAATGGCTGCCCTTCTGATGCTCAAACACCGCTACCACTTCAGTGATGGGGCGCCGTATTGTACAGTACAAAGGAGTAAGCGATTTGGGTTCTCTGTTAATCTGGTGCTAAAGATGGGTTATTACTCGGCTCTCGTTGCTTGAACCATATTGAATGGCTGCGAGATGGCCATGGTGCGCGATCTCTCCTCATCTGTGTCGATTTGAATAACCTAGTCTAAATTTTTGGGGGGTATGTCTTCATACAGGGTAAAATGGTCTCTCATAAATTCCTCGTAGCCCTTGAGATACATCATCTCTTTCTTGGTTATCAATGTGCCTTTCTTAAATTTTCGGGCTAGCTTCTTCCAATCACCTGGTACAGTAGGCAAGGCAATAAATGCATCAAGCCATTTGTGTATTGTAAGGCTTTCGTGTTGAAGTATACAGAACGGGTACCGCGGATAGTACTTGCCAAGCCATAGAGGTGAGTACAATAAATCTTCTAGGAGAGCTAGAGGAAGGTCGCCCGCACGATAACACAAGTAGGCTCTGGTAAGCAGTTCCCTATATGAATTCCATGCCTGTTCACGGCTTAGTTGATCACCTGGATAATCACCAAGCCGGTACATAGCAAAAATTAATAAGCGCTTTTCTTTGTTACTAGCATGAGAGTCTGCCAAAAACCTAAGTACCTGATTTTCGTCAGGATTACCCATGAATACATAACTATTGATGTGTTCTATTAGCATGAGAAAATAGGGTGGGCTGTAAGCAATGTTTTGGGTGTCAAACCAACAGTGTTCATAAGCACACAACTCCTTGCTAGCTTCGCGAACGATTTCTATAATGGGTAAAGGGTCTTTATAGTGTAAGTATTGGCTTGGCCCTCTACGGGCCCATGCTTGAGCATACTTGCCGGATAATATTGCCTCAGTATGTTGCCCGATAGGTGTGTGTGCGCCCACTTCGGCATGCACCTGTTGTAGAAACTGATGGGTTTCTTTCTTTCTACTTGTGTCTTCATCAGGTATTACCAAAGGATGTATGTACAAAAGTTCAAATCCCAAGACAAGTTTAAAAAGGCCTTCGCTCAACTTCTGCTGTTGGTATAGCTTGTAGCAAGATTTGGCAAAGGACACGTAGTTGTACATATTCTCTAGAGCATAAATGACAATTTTTTTCTGATGCTCTGAATATTGAGGATTATCCAAGTAAGCCAAGCAATGTTGATAATAATGGTTAGGATGCTTGTAGATGGCTACAAAGTCTAGCGAGTTAAAAAGCGCAGTAGGGTCTTCCCAATTTCTTACTTTGGCAGCTATGGCATCGATTTTATTAGGGAAAGTGACCCAAGTCCCCCATTTGCAACCATTTGTTTTAATATCTCGCGGCTCTTGATGCATTCTGTAGTCTGGATAACTAGTCAAATAGTGTGCCCAATTGGCCCAACTTCCATCATCGCGCCCATGCACGCAGGAAGGCCGTGAGATGAGCGCTCCCATTAGGAGGCATATACATGCCAACCATCTTCTATCATTTCGGGCAATGGTACGCATTTTGAGAGCTTTTTATGGAGATTCATGAATTAGAGCAGCACGTTTCAATAGCTTTGTACTTTTTCCGATTGCTGAATAGACAACGTTCCCCCTGAATTATCCCTAAAAAAGGAGATAGACCAACCTACGATTGCGAGGGAATCCTTCCCGTCAACTATGAAATATTCGTTTGTATGATGATACGCCATGCAAAAGTCTTCTTTCATACGCAAAAAGGATGCTACTGTGCTCGAATGTAAAAGGTCAGTAAAATGAATACCGCTATACTTTTACTGAATACATCGCTTAACCCTTAAATACTACCAGCCTGTGTATCTTCTTACTACAGCATTACTCCCTAAATCATGCATGCCTCGAGTAATACGATATCGCTCTGCACCAATGACTAAAGAGTCAGATACTGCGATAGCACAATGCCCAGAGGCGTCATTACTAGCACGTTTTACTGCGATTACATCCCCTCGCTGCCGAGCAACCCCATAACCCACGCCCACGTATTGCCAGTCAGGAATATTACGGTCAGGATCAGCCCAGTCTGCAGAAACTAGGGGCCAATTACTACCATGATAGTTAGGCGCTGTTGCACCTGCCTCTTTGATAACATCGTGTACAAATTGATCACACTTCCATTTCCCAGCTGGGAAGTCACTTTTTTTCTTATCATACGCCCAGGCTGTGCTTCCTTCATATTGCTCTGCTTTACGTGCGATGTCTTCTCCATTTACATTCAAGTACCCTGTTACTCGGTTACACCCAGTAGCAGCCATCAGTAGTGTTACGAATACACATAATTTAATTTTTTTCATAAAGGTTATTTATATGTTAACTATTATATATGTTAACTATTATATACGTGTCAACTTTTTTCCATCCGCTCCGTCTGCGTTCCTCTTCTCGGCGGTGTGTTTCGTTGAGCCTTATTTTGCGCGCTTCTTGTTCGTGTTTGCTCCTCTTGTATTCTTGCAGCTGCATCAGATGCTTTGCTAGACACCTCGTTTGGTGCTTCAACGGAGTCTTTGCCTAATGCTTCATCACCAAGCACAAGAGCACCTCCTACTTTTGGGTTTAAAGAATCCTCAAGGGATTTTTCCCCTGACGATAGCACCATGCGTTGCGTCACTTCAGTAAGATGATTGATTTTCGTACTAGCACTTTTAGTCAGTGTGTCATCCGTTATTTTCAAACCTGGGCCACTACAGCTTTGAAGTAATAGACCAAAAAGAAGTGTCTCGACTACAAATATTTTACGATCCATATCCATAAAAACTTTTATGTATATAATTCGATCTATCTAAACTATTTACGGCGAATAAAACAAATATTTGATTATATATTTTTGATAACATGACATAATAAGCCAAAAAATAGGCATTTGATGTAGGCTATATGTCAAATTTTTTGATAATTATTACCTCTCATGTGATGTATAACGCTTACAAAGACTTTTAAGTAGTCGAATCTTAAGCAAGGGTAATGTATTCGCATACTAGCTTCTCATGCATATTTTGATGAGAAAAGAGGTAGCAAAAAACGCAAGGAACCGTTAGATTGGGTGTGAAATCTTGCAAAAAATTAGTCTGATATGTTGGGACAATCTCCTGATCGAGGACAAACCGATCTGTTTAAAACCCTACTTGCCCATCAGTTAAATCCTAAGCACCCGCTCTACCTATTAGCGCAAGCCATCCCCTGTAAAAAGCTAGAAGAAGCCTTCGTTCTATGAGCGCGCGGGCTTACCGAGTCATCCTATTAGAAAGAGGACTGCCCTGTTGATGCTCAAACACCGCTACAATCTGAGCGACGAACGTGTAGTAGCTATGTGGCAAGAAAACTCCTATTACCAATACTTTGCTGGAGAGGCTACCTTCCAGTTGGGCCAACCCTGTGCCGTTAGTGATTGAATCCATTGTAGACACTGCCTTGGAGAAGAAGGCAGCGCCAAGCTGTTTGCCTTCTCTACAGCCCTACATGCAGAGTAGACACCACTGTACAAGCGAAAAACATCACCTTCTCTACCGATGCTACCCATCATGGAGCGCATAGTGAATCAACAAAGAGGAGATAAGCACAAAGTGTACAGCCTGCATGAACCCACTGTGGGCTGTATAGCCAAGGGGAAGGCGCCTAAGAAGTATGCGTTGGGCAGCAAAGTCTCTGTGGCGAGTTGGTCGGGGAGTCATGTGGTAGTGGGCATCACCAGCTTTGTGGGCAACCCGCATGATGGAAAAACCTTAGCGACTGCTTTAGATCAAGTAGCGCACTGGATAGGCCGGCGGTATGCGCGTGTGTTGGTAGACAAAGGCTATCGTGGTCATGGTCAAGTGGGTGGTTCAGCGGTGATGATACCAGGCAAGAAGGCGCATGCTAGTGCGTATGCACTTCGTAGACACAAGCAATGCTGTAAGCGCCGCTCAGCAATAGAAGCAATGATAGGCCACCTGAAAAGCGACCACAGAATGGGTAGGAACTATCTGAAGGGGTGTGCAGGAGACACGAATAACGCCCTATTGGCAGGCATGGGCTTCAACTTGATACTCTTTCTGAGAGCAATAGTAGGTAATTTTTTGTCTTCCTGTTGGGGGCGTTAGCCTTGCTCAACCTCCGGAGACAAGAGC
>CAYVYH010000040.1:0-4181 GCA_964455155.1 uncultured Cytophagales bacterium
CCAGGTTTTGTATTTCCCCCTCTTTGGTTTTGACTTGTACCTGGCATTCCTCCCCCTGGGTATCAACGCTGATTACTTCCGCGTTGGTACACATCTTCATCCCAGCTTTGGCAAAAGATTTAGCTAATTCTTTGGAAATGTCCTCATCCTCAAGCGGTAGTATGCGTGGCATGTACTCTACGAGCGTTACCTCAGTACCGATGGTATGGTAGAGGTAAGCAAACTCTACACCGATAGCCCCAGCGCCTACAACGATCATAGACCGAGGTTGCTCGTTAAGCACCATGGCTTCTCTGTAGCCAATGACTCTCTTGTGGTCGATGGGAAGCTGAGGGAGTGTTCTATTGCTGCTTCCTGTGGCCAGGATAATGAAGTTGGCCTTGTAGGTTGTGCTTGCCCCCTGTGCATCCTCTACAATCACCGCACGGTCTTTGCCGAGCCTACCAGTTCCTGCAATCGTGTCAATCTTATTTTTTTTCAGGAGAAACTGCACTCCTTTGCTCATGCTGTTAGCTGCCCCGCGACTGCGCTTGATCATGGCTTCAAAGTCAGGCTTGGCATCGTGTACCTGGATACCATAGGCGCTTGCATGCTGGATGTACCCAAATACTTGAGCACTTTTGAGTAATGCTTTGGTAGGGATGCAGCCCCAGTTCAGACAGACTCCCCCTAGTGATTCTTTCTCCACTACTGCTACTTTCATGCCTAGTTGCGAAGCCCTAATAGCTGCCACATAGCCGCCAGGTCCACTTCCAATGATGATGAGGTCGTATGGTGTTGTCATGATATCGTGTGGGTTAGTGCGCGCTACCGGTGCCGAGGTACTGCCTACTGTTTCTTCTTCGTTTGGCTAGTACACGCTAGCTTGAGAGTGCGAATGTAATGCCGTAGGTGCTACAAAAAAACAGTTACGTATCCCATGCAGGCATTATAGCGCGCATTGCCACCACTTTGGCTACCTTTGCCTGCGTTGATCAAGAGGAGCAGCGTAGCGACGCCTGCTTCTTAGGTGCCTCTCGGCCACACAAAAAAAGTCAATATGAAAAAACAACTGCAAGGTAAAACAGTGCTCATCACAGGTGCTTCCCGAGGTATTGGCCACGCCATTGCCAGAAAGTTTGCAGCTGAAGGAGCCGATATCGTATTGACGCATCTTGCTAGTGATGAGCGAGGCGTAGTATTGGCAGAGGAGTTTCGGGCGCTGGGTACTAAGGTGAGCGTTTACCGCTCTGATGCAGCAGACTTCGCAGCTGTCGAGATGCTTGTCCAGGACGTAGTGCGTGAGTTTGGTCGGCTAGATGTGTTGGTCAATAATGCGGGTATTACTAGAGATAGTCTTCTACTGCGTATGAACGAACAAGCTTGGGATGAGGTATTGCGCGTGAATCTGAAATCGTGCTTCAACACAGTCAGAGCAGCTACCAGTGTTTTCCTTAAGCAGCGCAGTGGTGCCATCATCAATATCTCGTCTGTGGTGGGTATCAAGGGGAATGTAGGACAGGCCAACTATGCTGCATCCAAAGCAGGAATTATTGGTTTTACCAAGTCTGTAGCGCTTGAGCTTGGTTCAAGAAACATTCGTGCCAATGCTATTGCTCCTGGTCTTATTGAAACAGCTATGACGCAAGACCTAACTGAAGCAGTAAAAAAGGACTGGGAGCTTGGAATCCCGCTGCGGCGTATGGGGTTGCCTGAAGATGTGGCTAACTGTGCCTTGTTTTTGGCTTCCGAAGCTTCTAGCTACATTACCGGGCAAGTGATTCAGGTAGATGGGGGAATGCTCACTTAGTTAAGTGGCGCTACGCAATAAAAATGTCGATTGGCGTGTGTGTCTGGTTTTTCACGTTCTCGCAATTGATACTTTACAAAGTAACAAACAATGATGCGCTCACTACCACGCAATGTTATCCGCAATCTTGCTTTTAAGCGTTATCTACGGGGTTTTCGAGTCAGTATTTTAGGGCTGATATCACTCTTGCAGGGGTGCGTTCCTTCTACCCCAGCAGGAGTGGAACCAGTGGCTAATTTTGATGTCAACCAATACCTAGGGCGCTGGTACGAGATAGCACGTCTAGATAATCGCTTTCAGCGAGGGTTAGAACAAGTAATGGCTACCTACAGTTTGCGAAAAGATGGTAGTATCTGTGTGGAGAATACAGGTTGGCATAGCCAAACGGGGCAGCAACAGACCGTGATGGGTAAGGCCAAGTTGGTTGCAGATGAGAAAATTGGCCATTTAAAAGTGTCTTTTTGGGGACCTTTTTACAGTAGCTATGTCGTATTCTATCTTGAAAATGATTATTCGGTGGCCATGGTGTGTGGGTCGAGCAGAAACTACTGTTGGATTTTGGCTAGAAGCCCGACGTTGTCTTCAGAAGACCTAGCCAAGTATCGAAGCATTGCAGAGGGTTATGGGTTTGCTGTCGAGAATTTCAAATACGCATCAAGTGTTATTGCTTCTGTAGACGTTCTTGAGCGTTAAGGTCGAAACTTACAAGGATGCTACCTGGGCATGCTTGTCAATCCTTTTCATTAGTCCTTGCAATGTCTTACCGGGTCCGGATACTACAAAATTCTGAGCACCATCTTGAATCATGCGTTGTATCGTTTGGGTCCAGCGTACTGGTGAAGTTAGTTGCTGTGCTACATGCTCTTGTATGATCTTCGGATCTGTAATGGGTCCAGTCCCAACAGTTTGATAGATAGGGCATATGCCGCGCTGAAATTCAGTTTGCGCGATAGCTTTAGCTAGTTGCTCTTTAGCAGGTTGCATCAGTACAGAGTGGAAAGCGCCCCCTACCGGGAGCAAGATGACGTGTTGGGCACCTGCGGCCTGCATGGCATCGCATGCCAGTTCAATACCCGTTTGGGTGCCAGCAATTACCAATTGACCAGGACAGTTGTAGTTGACAGGCACTACGAACGCATCTATTGTAGCACATACTTGCTCCACTTTTTCATCACTTAAACCAAGAATAGCTGCCATAGCACCGGGCGCCAGCTCGCATGCAGCCTGCATGGCTTGGGCTCTTTGGGATACTAGTTGAATACCAGCTTCGAAGGTTAGTACCTGGCTAGCTACCAGCGCTGATAGCTCTCCTAGAGAATGCCCGGCCACCATAGCAGGCCGAAAAGATGGAGTGGTCTTGGCCAAGATGATCGAGTGTAAAAAAACAGCAAGTTGCGTCACTTGTGTTTGCCGTAGTTCTTCTTGCGTTCCTGCAAACATCACATCGGTGATACGAAAGCCCAAACACTCATTGGCAGTCTCAAAAAGAATTTTGGCTTGTGGGTTGCTGTCGTATAAGTCTTTGCCCATACCTGGAAACTGGGCTCCTTGTCCTGGAAATAGATAAGCGGTTTTCATATAGTTACCTATAAGTGCTTTAGGGCATGCTTGCCAAAATAGGTTTCAGTTTTTAGTGGCTGTGACCACTGCACTATTCGTAGTGCTTGTTATTTTCCCTCCCAATGGGATTGCGGAGGCCTATCATGGCATCTTCTGTGCTGACTTCATGTAGCATTTACCTGATGATCGGTTCCATTGCTTCTTTTGCGCTTTCGATAACACACCATCTCTTCCTGGCCTGCCAGCAGGTTTTGCTTATCGTTTGTCTTCATTATTCTGCTTCGCAATTTGAGCAAGCATCGTTGCTTCACAGGCAAGCTGCTCTCCTACAAAAATGCGTCCTTGCATCCTGGAGAATCCCCGCTTGACGTCAGTCAGCAACTTGCAGTGTAGCACCAAAGTATCGCCCGGCACCACCATTTTCCTGAATCGGCATGCATCAATGCCCAAGAAGTAGGTGAGGTAATTGTTAGGGTCTGGTACTGTACTAAGTACTAAAATACCCCCTGTTTGGGCCAGTGCTTCCACCTGAAGCACCCCGGGCATGATGGGAGTTCCTGGGAAATGGCCTTGAAAAAAGGGTTCGTTGATGGTTACATTCTTGATCCCTGTAATGCTTTGTGTATCCAAATGAATGATCTTGTCTACCATTTGGAAAGGATATCGGTGCGGCAATGTGTGCATGATCTCCTTAATGCCCAGTATGGCAGGAGCATTTGGGTCATGAGGTGGAATACTTTCCTGATTTTTGAGGAATTGTGCTTTGTGCATCGTCATAAAATATCAAGCGTTAAAAAACAATGGGATTGTCTGTTTGGCATTCAGTTCTTCC
>CAYVYH010000041.1:0-3535 GCA_964455155.1 uncultured Cytophagales bacterium
CTACCTTCAAGTATATCACGCGTCATCAACACCCAATAAGGCTTCACGGGCGATTGGGCACCTAGTATTTCCCGTACATCACCCTCATAGGAACGGAATTTAGTGGCGTGGCCGTCGCCTTTGGGATTTTGAATAAGTTCCCCAAGTAGATTTAAATTGAAACTTCTATCATCTACTGTAGAAGGTATCAAGACCAACAGGTGTGTATCTCTCACACGCCTACCTGACCAAAACGGGCAGGGATCGTTCAAAATCTTGGCGATATTGTCCGGGAGGGGTGGCACCGCACCCACCTCCCCGAAGTACTGCGACCATGCTGCAGCCCCGAAGGCCCCAGTTGGAACCTTAACCTGCGACAGTGCTCGCATCTTTCGCTTTAACGTCTGGAGACCCTCGCGGAGCATTGCGTTCTCCGCTTTTAAGGATGCGTTCTCGGATCTTAGCTCCTCACATGCCTGTTCTGAGGTCTCAAGTCTCACTTTAATTGACGATTCCAATGCAGAATCTCCTGCCTGCAGGCGCTCAGGTCGCACGACTAGGTTATCAAGTTGCCCCTCCGAAAAAGACCTGGACATTTGAAACCTAGTCTCAAACCTAGCGTCTTCAAACTCCCTTGAAGGGGTTTCCTGCTGGGAACTTGTGGCCTTGGGCCCAACAGCAAAGTGATGTGTGGATGAAATAGCTTGAGCCCTAGAGGCGGCTTCCGACACGACTGTTGACAACCCACTGTTGTGCTCATCAGACTGGGCGTCTAGCGCCGAAACCCGATCAGCAGCTTGCTCATAACCGCTTGCCCTGCACGATCTTTTGAACACTGGCTCTTCAGGGGTCACCTGAAAGCTCGAACCACAGCCCTGTAACCACGAGCTACATATCATCAACATTGCTATCAAGCAACCCAATCGAGTACGGTACATGGTGTTAACACGTTGAAATGGGTGGTTGTCTTCGCTTGCCCCGATACACCACGCTAAGTGGCAGGGAACACTTACAGTCTAAACAATCGCATTTTACTAAAATGTGGCTTATCACGCAACATACAATGCATGACGATAGTTTTGCAAAAACGTATAAGAGCTTGCCGAGCGGTTGGTAGCTAGTCAATGAGATCGTGCGCCTTGCTCATGCGTCATCGCGTCTAGCCACGCTAGAAACTGATGGCGGAACAACCACTACAAGGCAGTTTCGCATGGTAGATGGTAAATACCCCCTTCAAATGCCACCCTCCCCAACAACGCACCAAGCACCATTAATTAATCAGTCGGCACACCCGCTCCCAACGCACCTTATTTACAAATCGCTTATTCGGATGTAGCGAAAATAAAACAAGCACTGCCTTGCCTACAATATGGTCTTGGGGCACAAAACTCCAAAAGCGCGCATCTACTGAGTTATGTCTGTTGTCGCCCATCATAAAGTAATAATCCTGCCGAAAAGTATAGGACGCTACTTGCTGGCCATCGATCCAGAGCTGATGATCGTTGATTTGTACATCACGATGGCCCTCATGGTAGGTGATAGCACGTTCGTACTGCATCAACGTTTTTTCGTTGATTGGTATAGTCATCCCTCGTGCAGGCACAGTAATGGGCCCAAAGTGATCCGCATTCCAAGGACATACAGCACTGCTGGGATATATTTGTGGGTCTGCCATACCTGCGGGCATCACCACACGATGAATTTCCTGAATGAATGCTACGCTTTCTAGCCGTGTGGCTGTATCAGGGGTGGTGTATACCAAATAACCCGCTTGCACAGGTGAATATTCCCGAATGGCGTGCTGGCTAAAAAAACGATCTGGGAGTGTTGCCGTAGTCTTCAAGTAATAGCGGTATTGTAGTCCTGGGTACTGTGGTTGTGGCATATCATTGACATACACTTGTGCATCGCTGATATAGAGCACATCACTTGGAAGTCCTACACAACGCTTGATGTAATAAGTACGCAAATCAATTGGTCTATCCAGCTCCATAGGATAGTTAAATACTACTTGGTCGCCTCGCTTAACGTGGGAGCAACCGGGCAGTCGGTATTGCGGAAGTTGGATCCAGTCTAGATAAGAAGGTATACCCGTACTACCAATGGTTTGATGGGTCAAAGGAATTTGTAGTGGCGTTTTGGGTGTACGAACTCCATAATGCAACTTGCTCACGAAAATGAAGTCGCCCGTGAGCAGAGTTTGCTCCATCGAAGAACTAGGTATGGTGAAAGCCTCTAGTACCAGCCACCGCACCAGGCTAGCAACAATGACAGCAAATACTAACGCATTCCACCATTCTCGGATTTTAGAGATAGGTGGAGGTGGTACTTTCTTTTTGAGGAACTTCATGTAATCGAATGGTTGAGCAAGGCGGGAGGCTTGTCGGTTACCCCTAACAGCTGTCTAACTGTAAAAAATCTTCCATCCCGAAGATACCTTCTTTGTTCCGCATCCACTCAGCCACCAAAACAACCCCCAGAGCAAATCCTTCTCGGCTGTGAGCTGTGTGTTTGACCTCCAAGGTATCTGATGGGGCAGCGTAAGTAACGGAATGTGTACCAGGCACATCCTGTTTTCTTGTAACCCAAATCCCCAAGCTATCTTTTTGTTGTGCGGGAGCAACCGACCATCTCCTCTTGCGGTGTATGTTCCGGATGATGCCTTCGGCCAAAGTAATGGCCGTGCCACTGGGAGCATCCTTCTTCTCTAAGTGATGCTCCTCTGCTAGTGCCACTTCATACTCAGGGCATTGGTTCATGAGCTTAGCCAAGAATGTATTGACTCTAAAAAATATATGCATGCCTATGCTAAAGTTGGATGCATAAAAGAAGGTGCCTTGCTGTGCTTTGCAGCATGCATGCAACTCTTCTTGCTTGTCTAGCCACCCCGTGGTACCTGAAATAACCGGGATCTTTTGGGTGAGGCATTGTGTAATATTACTGTAAGCAGCTGCGGGATGGCTAAATTCTATGGCCACGTCAACCGTTTCGGGCCTGATGGTGGCCAGGGATGCACTATTGCTTGAGTCTATTTTGTGAACAATATGATGTCCCCGCTGTATGGCTACCTGTTCGACGGCCTTTCCCATCTTTCCATAACCAACCAAGATGATTCTCATTCTCCAAAGCTTAACGTCAAGCTCATGCCTATTCTAGGTTCGCTAGATACGGTATGTAGTATCCTTGGCCGCACCTCTATGCTGATATCATCGGACAACGTGAAGGTTTTTAGACTTGCTCCTGCATAGGCATCGAAGATATTGATAACGTACCACAGCGCTGCAAAGATAAGGCAAAGATCACGGCCCATCCTGTACTCATCCACCACGTGGATGAGACTTTGCTTATTCTTTTCTCTCCTGAGTAGCTCTCTTTTGAACCCAACGTACCCTTTATGGTAATACAGTGTGCTCCAACCAAGCCCCAAAAAGCCTGCATAAATAACTGGAATCTTCCAATAGTGCTTGTTATAACTTTGCCCCCACCCCGGCAAAATGGCAGAATATATCCAGGCTTGCTGTATCACTACCTTTTCATTTACATAAGCGTACTCTTT
>CAYVYH010000042.1:0-2921 GCA_964455155.1 uncultured Cytophagales bacterium
GACATGGGCCCCAAGCAACCAACTCATCAGGAAAAAAGTGCTCCGCTTAACCATCAGTCTCTCGCTAACACCTTCAAGATTCTATTCAATTCCTCCTCGCTAGCAAATGCAATTTTGATTTCACCCTTTGCCTTGGTACCTACATGAATTTTTACCTGAGTGCCTAGACAGGTAGCCAACTTAGTGCTGAACTCCTTCACAGTACCTGCCAGCATTGTTTTTACCTTTTTCTTAGGCAATATCCCTGGGGGCTTGCTACGTGACAAGTTCCTAACGAGTTCCTCCACATCTCTCACCGAGAGATCCTCTTCTATAATGCTTCTGAAAATACCCAGCTGTGCATCGACAGTTGCTACATTGATCAGTGCTCGGGCATGCCCCATACTGATTTGATGGTCTCGTAGGGCCACCTGAATGTCAGGAGGCAGCTTGAGTAGTCTCAGATAATTGTTTACCGTTACCCTATTTTTCCCCACCCTAGCACCTAGCGTTTCCTGCTTGATTTGACACTCTGTCAACAATCGCTGGTAACTCAACGCTATCTCGATAGGATTCAGGTTTTCTCGCTGTACGTTCTCCACAAGTGCCATTTCCAACATTTGCTGATCATCAGCAGTACGGATATAAGCGGGGATATGGGTAAGACCCGCCATCTTAGCCGCTTTTAGCCTACGCTCTCCAGCAATCAGTTGGTACATCGATGGCGCTAGCTTCCTGACAGTGAGGGGCTGAACAAGTCCATGTAGTGCAATAGAGTCACGCAACTCTTGCAAGGTAGTAAGGTCAAAATCTTTTCTGGGCTGAAATGGGTTGGCTTGAATTTGCTCGACAGCAATCTCTTGCACGGGACTCACAGCTGCTCCTTCTATCAAGAAGGGGGCGTCCGTTAACAAGGCGTTTAGCCCCCTACCTAACACACTTTTCTGCCTCGGTGTCTTTTTGATCATACTGCTGATGAAGCGGTTACAGGCTGTATTGACCGTTTGTTGATAACCTCTTGAGCAAGGTTAAGATAACTGATGGCACCCTTGCTTTCTCCGTCATACAAAATAGCAGGCTTTCCGAAGCTTGGCGCTTCGCCTAGCCTAGTATTTCTGGGAATGATGGTCTCAAATATCATTTTTTGAAAGTGCTTCTTCACTTCTTCCACAATCTGATTAGCAAGACGAAGCCTGGAATCATACATGGTCAGGAGTATGCCCTCTATTTCTAACTCAGGATTTAGCCGGGACTGAATAATCTTGGTAGTATTCAGCAGCTTACCCAGGCCCTCCAACGCGAAATATTCACATTGGACGGGTATAATCAGAGAATCGGCGGCTGTAAGTGCATTGATGGTGATCAGCCCTAGAGAGGGAGCACAGTCGATGACAATGTAGTCATAGTCCTTGCTGAGTAGCGCCAGGGGCTTGCGCATCTTCTCCTCCCTGCTCTCAAAATTAATCATCTCTACTTCTGCCCCAACAAGGTTGATGTGTGAAGGAATGAGCCCTAAGCACTTAATAGCAGTCTTTTGGACTATGCTGCTAGGCTCCACCATGTCAATCATGCATTCGTAGATGCTGCTGGTGACCTGCCTAGGATCAATGCCCAAACCAGAAGTAGCATTGGCTTGCGGATCAATATCTATGAGGAGCGTTCTCTGCTCTAGTACAGCCAAGCTTGCAGCTAGGTTAATAGCGGTGGTTGTCTTCCCGACGCCTCCTTTTTGGTTGGCAACAGCAATTGTTCTTCCCATTAAAATTAAGTATTCTGGCCCACATCCGTTAAGATAAGCGTTTTACCTCGTTCTGATGCCATGTATCTTACATTCTCGTGATCCACAACAACGCTGAGGTAGCAGTCGTTGTACATGGCAATCATTTTAGGCCTTTTCGTAAGCTCCTGCACACAAAACAAGACCCCTACATAAGAGGCACACCATCTCTGCAGCGCTTCGTGAGGATCATTTTGAGGTACTCAGCTTCCTTACTTACCCCCCCCATCGTGAGATCCAAATACCCTTGTGAGTCCTCTTTTCTGTTTTTCTACGCCTTTGACACGAGGATCCCCGGGAGTTTGTATAAGTGGTAAGCGATGGCCTCTAGCACATGCCACCCATGGGTCTCGGCCACGCCCTATCCACACAGACAACGGGCTTGTGGGCCTTGCGTTGGATACCGCCGGGTCAACCTCTTGGACGTCATGGCTGATCGTTCTTGGCTAAACCATACACCCTAGCTACCAGGAGGCGAATGCCTATAGGAAGGGTTGCTTGATCAAGACAGGAGGCTACACAGCCCGTCACGGACGCTAGGGTATACTGCCAAGACTACGCCTGTGCCTGCCGCTGCCAGGTAATGATGCTTGTAGCCATATCGGAGCTTACCTCCTTTTTCTACCCAACACGCCGCCCAGTCCAAGCCAGGCCTCACTGCCTTGGAAGGTACTCATGGACATTGTCCCACCGTGCAGGCCCCCCGCAGACAGGACGCAAGACACCCCGCACAGAGCCAAGTGCTAGAACTTCCGGAGACCAGCCACGCCGCGGATGCAGTGGCCATAGTTACCGTAGACATCGAGCCCCCCGGAAGAAAAACCCCCAACAACGACAGGATATTTGTTAGATACCAGATCCTGGCACCACGTGTAAATCCGAGGATTATCCATATAGAGATGCTCTCCACTACGCACGTAATGTGACAGGATAGCCGTCGCTGCTTCCAAGGAACCAGGTAGCACATAAGGCAGGCCCGTGCGGCTTGCGTGATCAGCCACCAAAGACTGCTGACCTGCGTAGCGCTGACCCCTACCACCCTCAAGCACCTTCCGCGTCATCAACACCCAATAGGAACGCCCAGGAGACTGGGCACCGAATTGTTTGCGAACATCCCCAGCATAGTAGCGATACTCAGTAGCGTGGCCTCCGCCCTTGGGGTGCT
>CAYVYH010000043.1:0-2371 GCA_964455155.1 uncultured Cytophagales bacterium
AAGAGTAGGCGACATAATGATGAGGCGCACTGCCGTAAATAGCCTGCCGCATGGCTAATGCTTGCTCACAATACCCTAATCCTCCCTCAAACTGGTCAAGCTTGATCAAGGTCTCCCCAACGTTATTCAAAGAGTGTGCCACATCAGGGTGGTTTTTATTTTCGTGGAGCCGCTGCCCCAAGCCGAGCGCGTCCTTTTTGTATTTCAACGCTTCTTCGTGCCGGCCCAGTTGTTCGAAGCCAATGTCTACGCTGGCTGGGGAACGACCGACGTCAGGATGATCTTGCTCTGTAAACAAACGTCTGCGCATATCCAATCTTTTTGCTTGTACTGCAGCGCTTGTTCATAGTCTCCTAAGTGTGATAAAAGCTCTCCAATACTGTTCAAGGTACGGGCTATTTCGGGATGGTCTTGCTCTGGAAACAGACACTTGCGCATGGGTAGTACTTTTTTCTGATTTTGCAATGCTGCATCATAACGGCCTAGCTGACTCAGACTACCCCCTACATCGCTCATAGCATAGGCTACGTCGAGGTGGTCCTGGTCTTTAAATAAACGCTTGTGCATATAGGAAACCAGCCATCCCATCTTGCTTTTTCCTGCCCTATCAATGATACTTTGCGCATACTCCGTTAGGTGATCCGATTTAGATTTTTTGAAGCCAAGTCCTGCTTGTACAAAGCCCTCATAGCGGTGGATAAGTAGACAAAAAGCATAATCTACACCTCTTATTATCTGCACTTCCTTATCCTACTCTATCCTTTCCCCCAGTAGAGGTGATACCGTTGCTCGCTCTATCATGCCATAGTGCAACGCGCTCACCCCATCTCCACTCTCTATGGCTTGTACTAGATACTTATGCGCTTTCGCTACCCGTCCTGTAGCGAGCAAGAAATTGGTGTACGCTGCCAGTAGACCTGCTCCAGGTGCGCTACCCAAAGCCATTGCCGGTCCAGCAGAGGGCTTTTCATCCGTAGATTCTGCCCCCTTACTACCTACCATCTTCAGTGTGCCAGAACGATGGCCCTCACTACAACCCTGCAGCAGCAGGCTTGCGAGTAAAACGATCGCTATACAACGTTGGGATAGACTATGACCATGCATGTTGACGAATTCTTTGGCAGCTATCGCGTGTAACTCATACAAACTCCCCGGGATCATCTATATCCAAGGTCTAGGAAAAGCAGCGACAAGGTACTCGAGAGGACACCTTGCCCCTCTAGAAAAGGGGTGATAAGAAAACTTAACACCCCAGAATTACCTCCCCAAAGGCTCAGTAGACCCGACGACCATTTTACGAAAAAATTTTACGCTAGCAATGCCGACCCAAAAATCATAAACTTGTTTGCTAGGATACGCGGGCACTGCGCGCCACTCTAGCTGTTGCTGACACCTATTCGTGTTTAGCTTACCCTGAACAAATGGTTCATCATTTAATGTATCGATAACTAATAAAGAGGTGATTCTTCTCGACGGTCAAGTAGTCGCATCCGCCATCCGGTGTGAGCTCTCTCAGCAAGTACATAGCCTCCAAGTCAATAGCGGTAAGGTCCCCCACTTGGCTGTGATGCTCATTGGTCATGATCCGGCCAGCCACACTTACGTCAACGCCAAGCTCAAAGCATGCCGAGCGGTAGGCTTCAAGACCACCGTCATCCGGCACGCAACTATCCAAGAAGCAGATTTACTGCATCAGATGGTACAGATTAATGATGACCCCATGATCGATGGACTGATTGTGCAGCTTCCCTTACCCCCACATATCAGTGTACAAAGAGTCATCCATCACATAAATCCCGAAAAGGACGTAGACGGATTCCATGCATTGAACTATGGCCGTATGGCTCGTAACCTACCAGCACACATACCGGCCACGCCGCTAGGTATCCTCATGTTGTTGGCGCGCTACCGGCTGGAGACCAGCGGTAAGCACTGTGTCATTGTGGGTAGAAGTCGTACGGTAGGTGGCCCTTTGAGCATTCTCATGAGCCGAGACGGCTATCCCGGCAATGCCACCGTAACACTTTGCCACAGCCATACTCAGCACTTAAGCGAGCTTACCCGGCAGGCAGATATACTTGTGGCTGCTGCGGGAAATCCTCGGCTCATCACTGCTGATATGGTCAAAGAGGGAGCAGTGGTCATTGATGTGGGCATCACCCGTGAGCCAGATCAAACCCGAAAGTTGGGATATCGCCTACAAGGCGATGTAGATTTTGAACGAGTGGCGCCACGTTGTAGTTACATCACGCCTGTGCCCGGTGGGGTGGGTCCCATGACCATTGCAGCTTTGCTGCTCAACACCCTTCGTGCAGCACAAAATCAAGTGTATGTTACAGATCCAGGAATCTGACACCCGTCATCCGTTAGT
>CAYVYH010000044.1:0-2130 GCA_964455155.1 uncultured Cytophagales bacterium
CTCCCCTGCTCTGCTGCATTGGGGTCTGTCGGATTCCGTTCGACTTGATTAGCTTCTGTTAGATTCGATTCGCTTTGGTTCGGGTTTTGGTCACCGCGATTTCTTTGTCGATCTGCGCGAGGTTGACCTGTACCTTGAGCAATATCATCAGCGAGCTGATCGCTAAGAGTTTCAATCTGATCTAGCGCTAGTCTCAGCGAATCGACTTCGCTGCCAAGCACCGCTTCTGCTGCTTGATCGATCTCTTTCTTTAGTTCCGTTAGATCCTTAAGCGATTGACCAGCCTGTTCGCGAGCTTGAGGTTCCAGGTTGCGCTCAACCAATTGCTCGGTGAACTCAATGCGATCATCGATTTTTTGCTGCTGGGCTTTGCGATATGTATCGTACAAGCGCTGAGCCAAAAGCGGCTCGGCGTCTTCCGCTTGCTGAACCGTCTGCTCCATATTTTCGAGCAATTGCTCAACTTGTTTTTGTTGTTCTTGCAGTTGTTGCTTAGGCGTAGTTTGCTCTTCACTTGCTCGCAGCCCAGCACTGGGCTTCGATTCTGCTTTGCTCATCTGATCGACGATTTCCTGTTGGCGTTTTTCAATCTCCGTTGCCTCTTGCTTCATTTCTTGCATCGTCTCAGAGAACTGATTGGCGGCTTGCTGACGCATTTCATCTTGCATCTGATTCAGTTGTTGTTCAGCTCGAGTTCCCGCTGACAACGCTTGACTGGTATTCCCTTTGCTCAATGCCTCAGCCGACTGTTGCAGGTTCTCGCGAGTCTCCTGCATTTGTTCTTGCGCAGATTGCATTGCTTCCGAGTTGGGCTGACTATCGAGTTTTTCTTGCAGTTCGTCGCTATCCTGCAACATCTGCTGTTGCTGCTCGCGCAGACGTTCGAGTTGGCGTTGAAGTTCCTCACGCTCTTTTTCGGTTTTGGCTGCTTGCAGAGCCGCTTCGACTTCGCGCAGTTGCTCGTTGAGATCCTCTTGGCGAGCCGCTAGTTCGCGCAGTCGGCTGATCACTTGCCGCATCGCGCTCTGTTCTTCCGTCTGTTGCTCCTGAGCCTGACGTTCGCTCTCGTAGCGATTCTCTTGGTTTTTAAGTTCAAGTTGATTGAGTTGTTGTTGACGATTTTGTTGACGTCTTGAACGTTGTTGCTGTTGGCCTTGCTGTTGTTGCGACTGAATCACTTCATGCTCGCGACTTTGCAAACGCAGCAACTCTTGGTAGGCCGCTTGTTCATGCCCTAGTGCTTTTTGAACATCCGGTTTTTTCAGTGAGGCACCGGCTGCAATCAAAGCTTCAGAGGCTTGCTGCATCTGTTTGGCAGCATTCTCTATAAACTCTTCGGCACCAGGAACAGTCGACTCCTGGGCCTGTTCAGCCAGTTTTTCGATTGCCGAATTCTGCGAGTCCGCTAACAGCTCGAGATCTGCTCGGGCCTTGTCTGGCAATTGAACGGCTCTGGCCAATTTCGCGACATTCCAAGTGCCGGCGATAATCTGCTTTTGCAATTCCAGTAGCTCTTCTGTCTCTTCACTACCTTGCTGCTGTTGTTGCTGCTGCTGTTGTTGTTGCTGTTGATCAGAGGGTTGCTCACCTTGACGGAAGATCTCTTCAAGCGGCCGGACTTCGGCAAAGAAGATATCGCTTACCGAGCGTCGCAACTCTCCGGTTTCATCTCGTTCTTCAGCCCATACGTAATACGACAGTAACTGATTCGTTTCGGCTTTCAGCGATTCCATATCAATCAAGTTCGAAAGCTTGACTTCTTTACCCGCTTTCGCATTCTCTGAAGCGATTTCAACGATTTCCCCACCGGCGAATTGATAACCGATTCCGGCGCTCTCCACTCCGAAGTCATCATTGATCTTTGCGCCCACATCGAACTCTTGCAGTGGCGAGACCTGCACATCGCCGCCCGAGACCAGCTTGATCTTGGCCGCTTCGTTCGGCAACGCTTTGGCTCGCAGGGTGACCTCCTGCTGATTCTTGCGACCATCTTGATCCACCAATCGCAGCTTCCATGTCTTGGATTCCAGCAGTTCCAATGAACCCTCGACGAGATCGGCCTTCTCAGCCGACGCAACCAACTTGATCGTTGTTGCCTCGGACTCAGGTTTATCGCTTTCGACTAACTCA